>NZ_JAMQTI010000006.1:0-105503 GCF_032883055.1 Mycobacterium sp. 29Ha | reverse complement strand
AGCGCTTGCGCGAAGAGAGACAACCCGATGAGCGCTTGCGCGAAGAGAGACAACCCGATGAGCGCTTGCGCGAAGAGAGACAACCTGATGAGCGCTTGCGCGAAGAGAGACAACCATGAGTGACGGCACGACGCCACGCGTCGGCGTGATCATGGGTAGCGACAGCGACTGGTCGGTGATGGAGGACGCGGCACTTGCGCTGGCCGAGTTCGACATTCCGTTCGAGGTCGGCGTCGTGTCGGCGCACCGCACGCCCGATCGGATGCTGGATTACGCGAAGTCGGCCGCCGCGCGCGGCGTCGAGGTGATCATCGCCGGTGCCGGCGGAGCCGCGCACCTGCCGGGCATGGTGGCTTCGGCGACGCCGCTGCCCGTGATCGGCGTTCCGGTGCCCCTGGCCAAGCTCGACGGTCTCGATTCGCTGCTGTCGATCGTGCAGATGCCCGCCGGGGTGCCCGTAGCGACCGTGTCGATTGGTGGCGCCCGCAACGCCGGGCTGCTGGCCGTGCGGATTCTCGGGTCGTCGGATGCCGCGCTGCGCAAGCGCGTCGAGGATTTCCAGAGCGCGCTGTCGGACATGGTCCTGCAGAAGGACGAGGCTCTGCGTGACCGGCTGCTCGGCCGGGACGGTAAAGTTACCGACGAGTAGCAAGGAGTTGTCATGGCCATCGGAAACCCGTCGTTCGACGCTTTCAAGCTTTCTGAAGAGCACACCGAGTTGCGCGCGGTGCTGCGCGACCTGTGTGACAAGGAGATCGCTCCGCACGCCGCGGACGTCGATGAGAAGGCGCGCTACACCGACGAAGCCGAAGCGGCGCTGACCGCGGCCGGCATGGCCGCGATCCACATCCCCGAGGAGTACGGCGGCCAGGGCGGCGATTCGGTGGCCGCCTGCATCGTCATCGAAGAGGTCGCGCGGGTGTGCGCGTCGTCGTCGCTGATTCCGATCTGCAACAAGCTCGGCACCATGGGCCTGCTGCTGCGGGGGTCCGAAGAACTCAAGAAGCAGGTGCTGCCGAGCATCGCCGCCGGTGAAGCGGCGGCGTCGTATGCGCTCTCCGAGCGTGAGGCCGGTAGCGATGCGGCGTCGATGCGGACCCGTGCGCGCCGCGACGGAGACGACTGGGTGCTCAACGGCGCCAAGTGCTGGATCTCCAACGGCGGGCACTCCACCTGGTACACCGTGATGGCGGTGACCGATGCGGACAAGGGCGCCAACGGGATCTCGGCGTTCGTCGTGCACAAGGACGATCCCGGGTTCGCGGTCGGCGCCAAGGAGCGTAAGTTGGGCATCAAGGGGTCCCCGACGACAGAGCTGTATTTCGAGGACTGCCGCATCCCGGGCGATCGGATCATCGGCGACGAGGGCACCGGCTTCAAGACCGCACTGGCCACTCTCGACCACACCCGCCCGACGATCGGTGCCCAAGCTGTCGGCATCGCCCAGGGCGCGCTCGAGGCTGCGATCGCATACACCAAGGAGCGCAAGCAGTTCCGTCAGCGCATCGCAGATTTCCAGGCGGTGCAGTTCATGCTCGCCGACATGGCGATGAAGATCGAGGCGGCCCGGCTGATGGTGTACACCGCTGCCGCGCGCGCCGAACGCGGCGAGCCCGATCTCGGATTCATCTCCTCGGCGGCCAAGTGCTACGCGTCCGATGTCGCGATGTCGGTGACCACCGATGCGGTGCAGCTGTTCGGCGGCTACGGCTACACGGTGGACTTCCCCGTCGAGCGGTTCATGCGCGACGCCAAGATCACGCAGATCTACGAGGGCACCAACCAGATTCAGCGTGTGGTCATGTCGCGCGCCCTGCTCAAGTAGGGATCAGCCGGCGTACTGGAGAAAGAACGCCATCCTGGCCTCGAGGTGATAGGTGTTGTGGCAGTGAGTGATCCACTTGCCGGGATTATCGGTGTCGAAGTCCACATCGACGGTCTGCAGCGGCGGCACCAGCACCGTGTCCTTGCGCGCCTTCGGGGTGTCACCGTTCATCACCTGGAATGTGTGGCCGTGTAGATGGAACGGGTGAAACATCATCGACTCGTTGATGTACCTGATGCGGACCCGCTGATTCGGCTGCACCGTCACCCCATCGCGCGGCGGGTCGTACAGCTTTCCGTTGATCGGCCAGTTGTAGCCGTCGACGGGTCCGGCCAGGCGGGCGTCGATGATCTGGTCGGGCTTTTTCGCGGGCAGCGTCACCTCCGGCGCGGGTGACAGCGTCGCGGTGTCCAGCGGCGCCTGCGTCCCTACCGACGCCACGAACTCGTCGACGTTCACTGCGGCGGGCTTGTTGTCGACCCGCATGTTCAGCTGGGCATGGCCCGGCTTGCCGTAGGGCACGGCGATGACCGGCCGCGACTCGTCGACGGCGATGATCGCGTCGAACCGCTCACCCATGCCAAGGAGCACGGAGTCCGCCTGCACGGGAACCACCGGGAAGCCGTCGGTCTGAATGACCCGCATGGACGTGCCGGGTACCGCCACCCGAAACGCCGTGTCGGAACCCGCGTTGATCACCCGCAGCCGAATCCGTTGGCCCGTGCGGTAATCCGCAACCTGGGGATCTTTCGCGGCACGGCCGTTGATGATGAAGTAGGGGTAGGTGACGTCGCCGCCGTCTTGGCCGAGCGGAGTCGTCGGCGTCACGCCGGGGCCGCCTGGTTCCATCGGCTTCATCCCCGTCTTGCGCAGATTCTCGAACACCTGGTCGGGGTTGGTGCCGGTGCCGTCGATCCAATCGTCCAGCACGACAACGAGTTCGTCGTCGTAGTCGACCTTCTCGTCGGGGTCCTCGACGATGAGTGGCCCGTACAGGCCGCGGTCCAGTTGGGTGCCGACATGAGAATGGAACCAATAGGTTCCGGCGTCGGGCACCACGAAGTCGTAGGTGAACGTCTGACCATTGGCCACCGCCGCCTGCGTCAGGGGCGGTACCCCGTCCATATCGTTGACAATCGCGATGCCGTGCCAGTGCACGGTGACGTCCTGGGGCAGGGCATTGGTCAGTTCGGCCCGGAGTCGCTCCCCCTTGCGCAGGCGAATTTCACGAGCGGGCACCTGCTTGTTATAGGCCCAGGTGCGAAGCGTAGCGCCGGCGAGGTCGAGGTCGGACTCACCGGCCGCCAGAGAGAGGTTCGCCGGTCCGGCTGACGGTGTCTGCGACTGCGAGCAGGCCGTTGCTACGCCCGCCACACCCAACGCGCCCACGACCATGAACTGACGCCGACTGATCATGATTCAGCGTGGCATCGTTCGCTCAACCGCGGGTGATCTTCTCCATTTGTCTGCGGCGACCCATCGCCGCGGCATCCTGATTCGCCACCTGCACCAGCGATGCACCGGCCGCGAAGACTGCGAGCAGATTCTTGGTCAGGTGGTTGGCGTGCGTCCAGTCGGCCGTCGACATCACGCGGTCGTCGGCCGTGAGCCCCTGTTCGGCAGCGGACGCCTGCGCGTCGGACACCACGTCGGCCGCCGACCGGCCCTCGAGCGCTGCACCGGGATGGCGTTCGGGGATGATCTGGTCGCCGTGTACACGCACCGCGGTGGCGTAGTCGGTCACGCCCACGGGAAGATCGGGCGCCGGCTTGCCGAACGGATCCAGCGACAGCACGGCGATCTCGCCCACTCCGACGGCGTCGTCGGCCTCGTCGAGACGATCCGCGGTACACAACGCGATGTCGGCTTCTCCGGCAGTGACGACTTCGGCGCCGATCCACCAAATTCCGAACAGCACGGCCGCGGTCTGCCAGTGCGCGGGCAACAGCACCGCGACCCTGCTGGACGGACCCGCGCCCAGTTCGTCCCGCAGGAGGTTGCCGGTCTTGGCCGCCCAGTTCCACAGTGTGGCGGTGGATAATTCGATGCGCTCACCGGTCGCGTCGTCGTAGTAGGTGATCCGCGGACCGGCAGGATCGGATGCCATGAGCGGATCGAGGATCGCCGAACTGACTGTGCTCACAGCTAGTTGACGCACTCCGGGTCGTTCGAGCCTGCGGTGATGATCGGCGACGCCAGTGGGTCTTCCGCCGTTGAGCCGGCCGCTACGGGGTCGGCGGTGGTCAGCGTCGGGTCGATGCCGTCGAGGCCCGAACCGGGACCCGTGTAATCGGCAGCGAGGACCACCCGTACCGAGCCGGGCGCCACCGACGCGTCCTCGACGATCGGCAGTCCGCCCAGATCCTTGGCAATCGCCTGCGCGCCGAGGTCATCGGCCTTGGCCGCCTGCACCTGGCTGCCCGTGACCGGGGCACCTTCATGGTTTCCGGTGCTGCCCGGGGAGAAGCCCTTGTTGGTCAGCACCTGTGAGACCGCGGAGGCCAGACCGTTGACGTCGCTGGCGTTGACCACGTCGGCGGTCGTCTTCTCGGGCGTGTAGGCCAATTCCTCGGTCTTGCCCTCGTCCTGGTCGTGCAGCAGGCTGTCGACCCAATCCTTGACCTCGCCCGCGTCGACCCGCACCACGCTTTGCATGCCGTCGTCACTCCAACCGTTCTCCTGCAGCACGGGAATCGTGGCGAAGGCGACGTTGCCCGCGGCCAGCTTTTGCAACTGTTCGGCGAATTCCATGACGTCCCAACCGTCGGACAGCACGACAGAGCGCTGCACCGCGTCCTCGAGCCGGTTCAGCGTCGCCGGGCTCGACAGTGTCTTGCTCGAAATGACTTCGTGGGCAAGCGATGCCATGACCGCCTGCTGGCGCACCACCCGGTCCAGGTCGCCGCGGGGCAGATCGTGACGCTGGCGAACGAAGCTCAGCGCTTGCGGACCGCTCAGCTTCTGCCAGCCCGCCGGAAAGTCGGCACCCGAAAGGGGTTCGTAGACAGGGTTCGTCAGGCAGACATTCACGCCGCCGAGAGCGTCTGTGATGAGCGAAAACCCGAGCAGCCCGATCTCGGCGTAGTGGTCGACGGTGACGCCGGTCAGGCTGGCCACGGTCTTGATCAACGCCTCGCGGCCGGCTTCGATGGCTTCCGGTTCGGCTTGCGCCTTTTCCATACCGTCCTGTTCGACCAGCTCGACGAGCTTCTCGAAATGGGCCGAGCCGTAGACCCCGTTGATCTTCATCTTGCCGACCCCGGGCGCCTCGACGTAGGAGTCGCGCGGTATCGAGATCGCGGTGGCGGACTTACCGTTGTTGGGAATTCGCACCAAGATGATCGTGTCGGTATTGGTCGCCTCGTCATCGCCTGCCCGCAGCGTTGCGAGTTCTTCCTGGCTCAACGGGTTTCCGTGCGCATCGGTGCGGCTGTCGACACCGACCAGCAGGATGTCGATCGCACCGTCTTCACCGCCCCCGCCCAACGAAATGGGGGAGATGTGGTTGATGCCTGACTCGAACGATCGGATCTTGCCCCAGGCGACGCCGGTGCCGACGACGATCGCCAGTGCCATCGACACGGCGATGACACGAAGAGTACGAGCGGGCATCAGCCCAGGTTACTTGCGATAAGGGCGCAGAGCCGGTAGCCCGGGTCGGCGTGCCAGACTCGTCACCATGGGTTTCCAAGAATCTGCCCGAATCGTTATCTCCGGTGCCGGTGGCATGGTCGGACGTGAATTGGCAGCTCAGGCGCGCAGTCGGGGCCGCGAGGTACTGGCGCTGACCTCGTCAGAGTGGGATATCACCGACGCGCCGGCGGCCGAGCGATTCATCGAATCGGGTGACGTGGTGATCAACTGTGCCGCCTACACCAAGGTCGACGCGGCGGAGTCCGACGAGGAGCGCGCCCACGCCGTCAACGCCGTGGGGCCCGCCAATATCGCGCACGCCTGTGCCCGCGCGGGCGCAGATTTCATCCACATCTCCACCGACTACGTCTTCTCCGGCCCGAAGCGCACCCCGTTCGAGATCGACGACGAGACCGCGCCGGTGGGCGTTTACGGCCGCACCAAACTCGCTGGTGAGTTTTCGGTGCTCGCCGCGATGCCCGATGCGCACATCGTCCGGACGGCGTGGATCTACGAGGGCGGTGACGGCAGCGACTTCGTGGCGGTGATGCGTCGTCTTGCCGCCGGGGATCAGACCGTGGACGTGGTGGCCGACCAGGTCGGCTCGCCCACATACGCCGCCGACCTGGTGGGCGCCCTGCTCGAGGTGGCAGAGGGCAACATCCGAGAGCCGGTGCTGCATGCCGCCAACGCGGGCGAAGCCAGCCGCTACGAGCAGGCACAAGCGGTCTTCGAGGCCGTGGGAGCCGATCCTGCCCGGGTGCGCCCGGTTGGCACCGACCGCCATCCCAGGCCAGCCCCGCGGCCGCAGTACTCGGCGCTGTCGGCCCGGCTGTCCGCCGATGCCGGGCTGACTCCGCTGCGGCCTTGGCGTGAGGCGCTCGCCGCGGCGATCGCGGACCACAGCCCATTAACCTCTACGCCGTGAAGCATGAGTTGGTAGCCGTCACGTGAGTGACGAGCTCGTAGTGGTGACGGTGACCTATTCGCCGGGACCGCATCTGAACCGGTTCCTGGCGTCGCTGTCGCATGCCACCGACCGCGCGGTGACGGTCATCATGTCCGACAACGGGTCGACCGACGGTGCGCCTGAAGAAGCGTTGGAGCACTATTCCAACGTGCGCCTGTTGCGCACCGGAGCCAACCTGGGTTACGGCAGTGCGGTGAATCGTGCCGTGAACGAGTACCTGAAAGGCGGCTCGGCTCAAGCGATCTCGGGGGACTCGGAATTCTTCATCGTCGCCAACCCCGACGTGCAGTGGGGTCCGCACAGCATCGACATCCTCATCGACGCCGCATCACGCTGGCCGCGCGCGGGTGCTCTGGGGCCAATGATCCGCGACCCCGACGGCACGGTGTACCCGTCGGCGCGACACCTGCCCAGTCTGATCCGGGGCGGTATGCACGCGGTCGTCGGACCGCTGTGGCGGTCCAATCCGTGGACCGCGACCTACCGGCAGGCCAGGGAGCGTCCCAGCGAACGTGCCGTCGGTTGGCTGTCTGGGTCTTGTTTGTTGCTGCGGCGGGCTGCGTTCGACGAGATCGCGGGGTTTGACGAGCGCTACTTCATGTACATGGAGGACGTTGACCTGGGAGATCGTCTGGGACGCGCGGGCTGGCAGAATGTGTACGTGCCGTCAGCCGAAATTTTGCACGACAAGGGTCACGCGACAGGACGGGATCCTGCCCGCAACCTGGCCGCCCACCACACCAGCACCTACACTTTCCTTGCGGATCGCTATCCGCACTGGTCACAGGCGCCTCTGCGATGGACAATCAAGGCCGCTCTGGCTGCGCGCGCTGGCCTGGTCGTGCGCAATTCCCGGCGCAAACAGGCGAAGGGGGGACGGGTCCGATGAACCCTGCGGAAGTAGATGCCGTCATATTGGTCGGCGGTCTGGGCACCCGATTGCGCCCATTGACGCTGTCGGCACCCAAACCGATGCTGCCGACCGCGGGTTTGCCGTTCCTCACCCACCTGCTGTCGAGGATCGCCGATGCCGGCATCGAGCACGTCGTCCTCGGCACGTCGTACAAGGCGGCGGTCTTCGAGTCGGAGTTCGGTGATGGGTCCAAGCTCGGGCTGCAGATCGAATACGTCGTCGAGACCGAGCCGTTGGGCACCGGCGGCGGCATCGCCAACGTGGCGTCCAAGCTTCGGCACTCCAATGCGCTGGTTTTCAACGGCGACGTGTTGTCCGGCGCTGATCTGCGCGCGCTGCTGGACAGCCACGAGAACAACGACGCCGATGTCACTCTGCATCTGGTTCGAGTCGGCGACCCCAGGGCATTCGGTTGTGTGCCAACTGATTCCGACGGTGTCGTCACGGCGTTCCTGGAGAAGACACAGGATCCGCCGACAGATCAGATCAACGCCGGATGTTACGTCTTCAAGCGCGAGGTCATCGATCGCATCCCGAAGGGGCGTGCGCTGTCCGTCGAACGCGAGGTGTTCCCGGGCTTGCTCGCCGACGGCCTGCGGGTGTGTGGCTACGTCGACTCCACGTACTGGCGGGACATGGGCACGCCCGAAGATTTCGTGCGCGGATCGGCCGATCTGGTCCGCGGTATCGCACCGTCACCCGCGCTGCACGGGCACCGCGGTGAGGAGCTCGTCCACGACGGGGCGAGCGTCGCGCCGGGTGCGCTGCTCATCGGCGGCACGGTCGTCGGTCGAGGCGCCGAGATCGCCGGTGGTGCCCGTCTGGACGGTGCGGTGATCTTCGACGGCGCCAAGATCGGCGCAGGGGCGGTGATTGAGCGGTCGATCATCGGCTTCGGAGCGCGCATCGGACCCCGCGCGCTCATCCGCGACGGTGTGATCGGCGACGGCGCCGACATCGGTGCGCGCTGCGAGCTGTTGCGCGGTGCACGGGTGTGGCCGGGGGTCACGATCCCCGACGGCGGCATCCGCTACTCGACGGACATCTAAGCGGTTGCGAATCCGGCGCGCTAATCAACCGTCGCGGTGCGTGTGCGCGCCGAATTCGCGGATTCGCCGAGCCGCTGCCGCCAACTGGGTGAGGCCGAAGTCGACGTCGTCGGGCAATGAGTCCAGTCGCCACCACCGAAGGTCCAGTGACTCGTCGCTGCGCGCGATTTCCGCGCCTGCGGGCGCACGCACGATGAATTGCATATCGAGGTGACGGGTCGGCACACCCAGCGAACATGTGACCGGGTGTACGTGCAACGCGGCCAGTACCGGATCGATCTGCAGGCCGTCGATGCCCGACTCCTCGGTGGCCTCCCTCAGCGCCGCGGCGACGATGTCGGGGTCGGATTCCTCGCAGTGCCCGCCCAGTTGCAGCCACCGGCCGAACCGTGGGTGGAGCGTGAGGAGCGCGTGGGTTCCGGTGTGGTCGATCACCAACGCCGAACCGGTCACGTGCCCCGGCTCGCACGACCGCAGGCAGCCGTCGGGGCGCGCGGCCAGGAACGCCAGCACGGCGTGGCGCAGCGAGTCCTGACCGGGATCGGGTGCATGCCATTCGGTCAACGCCTGGACCGCCGACGCGTGCAGGGTCACTTGCGCACCAGCAGATCGTCGGTCGGCACCGGATCGCGTGGTCCCGGCTGCTCAGGCGGGAAACCGATCGCGATGGCGCCCAACGGCTCCCAATCGGCCGGCAGGTCGAGCTCGTCGCGCACCAGATCGGCGGCGAAGATCGTGGACCCGATCCAGCAGCTCCCCACACCGCGCACCGCCAGCGCTACCAGCAGGGCCTGCACGGCGGCCCCGACCGCGACGGTGAACATCGTGTGCTCGGCAGCGGTGCGGTCGGCGTCGGGATAACTGTGCGCACCGTCGGGCACCATGAACGGGATGACGAGTTCTGGTGCGTCGTAGAGGATCTGGCCACGACCGAGGCGGCGTTCGACGGCATCGGCTGGTCGGCCATCACCGGTGAGATCGGCGCGCCACTTCTCCTTCATTCGATCCAGAAGTGCCAGTCGCCGGTGCGGGTCCTGTATCCACACGAACCGGACCGGCCGGGTGTGGTGCGGTGCGGGAGCGGTCAGCGCTTCGCCGATCGCGGCCTCGATCAGCTCGGGTGGCACGTCCTGGTCGGTGAAAGTGCGCACCGACCGCCGCAACAACTGGGTCTGACTGCGACCGAGCGCAATGGCCTCCTCGGTGCCCAGCCAGAACAGATCGTCCTCGCCGGCGCGCACCAGGCGACGGGCATTGGACCCGTCATCCGGCAGGGACAACCCGCGTACCACCGCGACCGGGATGTCGGTCAGCTTGCCCTTGACGAGATCGGCCGCCGCGGCGATCTCGTCGGCGACCGCGATCTCGGTGACGATCAACTCGTTGCCGTGCCGATCGCGCGACCCTTCGTAGCCGTGCAGCACGCGCAGTCCCGCTGCGCCGATCGCGACGTCGGTCTGCCCGTTGCGCCACGCACGCCCCATGGTGTCGGTCACCACCACCCCGACGGTGACTCCGAGGTGTTCGCGTAAACCGCTTCGCAACTTCGCGGCGCTGGCATCGGGATCCGTTGGCAGCAAGGCGAGTTCTGCCGAGTCGACATTGGAACCGTCCACCCCGGCCGCTGCCTGCACCAGGCCGATCGCGTTCTCGGTGATCAGTGTTCTGCCCTTACGAGCCAGCACGCGTACGGCTTCGGCGTCGATCAGTTTGCGTCGCAGGATGTCTCGTTGTTCGGCGTCGACGGGTGCATCGACGATTCGGCCCTCGCATTTGGACATCACCTTGCTGGTGACCACGAGGATGTCGTCGTCGCGGAGCCAGGGTGCGGCCGTGGCGATTGCCTCGGCAAGGTCATCTCCTGGACGAAACTCGGGCAGCCCTGGCACGGGCAGGATTTCGACGGCTGCTGCGGATCCGTGTTCGGTCATCGCCGTGGATCCACTTTCAGCCCGGCGACCTCCACTCCGGCGCGCACCATGTCGGCGGTCGTCGCCGGATCCTTCATCAACAGCGGTACGGCGCGCACCTCGACACCGTCGATCTGGGCATGGTCGCCTTCGTGGATCAGCCAGGCGTCGAGGATGCCGGTGCCGCTGCGCGCCCCGTAGTGGATGCCGACTGCTTCCGAGGTGCTGTCCACACCGATGACAGACAGACATTCGTCGGCCATGCCGCGCAACGGCTTACCGTCGATGATCGGGGAGTAGCCGATGACCCGGGCCGTCGTCGTGCGCAGAGCGCCGCGAATGCCGGGAATGTTCAAGATCGATCCGATGCTCACCACCGGGTTGGACGGGGCAATCAGTACGACGTCGGCGGTTTCGATGGCCTCGACGACGCCGGGACCGGCACTCGCCGCCTCGGCACCGACGAAAGCGAAACTGTGGGTGGGTACCTGCGCGCGGTATCGCACCCACCATTCCTGGAAGTGGATCGCCTTCTTCTCGCCGTCCCCGGGATCGGTGATCACGACATGGGTTTCACTGCGGTCGTCGCTCGCGGGTAACAATCGTGCACCGGGTGACCAACGGCCACATAACGCTTCGGTCACCTGTGACAGCGGATAGCCGGCGCGCAACATCTGGCTGCGCACAAGGTGGGTGGCCAGGTCGCGGTCGCCGAGGCCGAACCAGTCGGGCTGCACACCGTAAGCGGCGAGTTCTTCCTTGGCATGCCAGGTTTCGTTGCGATGACCCCACCCGCGTTCGGGATCGATGCCTCCACCCAGCGTGTACATGCAGGTATCGAGGTCCGGGCAGATCCGCACACCGAACATCCATGCGTCGTCGCCGACGTTGACGACGGCGGTCAACTCGTGTGCCGACGTCCCCGAATCCTGGAATTGGCCCAGCCCCAACAGGTGCTGTACGCCGAGCAGGAAGCGGGCGCCGCCTACGCCGCCAACCAGAACCGTGACCTTCACAGTGACCGACACTAGGCCGTCGCGCGCGAGCTGGGGCACGTGGCCGAGGGGTGTGACAGACACGCCGATATTCCGACGCGCCGAATTCCGGTCACGGAATGGTATGAATTTCTGTTCCAACGCTTGACCACGGCTGCTAGCGCGTGTGTAATCACACCAGTGTCATTTCGCGGTTGGCCAGCCGGTTTCGGTGTCGCAGACCGAGATTCGATCATATGTTCGAATCGGAAATGGCCGCACAGTAAATAGTGGGGCTCAAAGTTACGGATCTACGACATCAGGTGAGGAGGCGGAAAATGTCTTTTGAGTACAGCGATTTCGATCATGCGGTCCGGTTCGACGACCGGCTACTTGGCTCAGTTGACAGCGCGCCGCACACCAATTTTGGACCGGCACCGTTCGAGACGCCTCGGCGTCCCCAGTTGAGTCTGGTGCCCGCCCCGATTGATGTGCCGCCGGTAATCCCGGCTGTGCCGGCAACGCTCACTCCGGAGGACGACCTCTGGCAAGAGAAGGCATTGTGTGCACAAACCGACCCCGAGGCGTTCTTCCCCGAGAAGGGCGGCTCGACTCGTGAGGCCAAGCGCATCTGCCAGGGCTGCGAGGTGCGCGACGCGTGCCTCGACTACGCGCTGGCCCATGACGAACGCTTCGGCATCTGGGGCGGGCTCTCCGAACGTGAGCGCCGTCGCCTCAAACGCGGCGTGATCTAGGCGAGTTTGTTCACTCGTCCTCGATGGTGGGGTCGATAACGGAGGGTTCGACACCCAGATACGTGGCTACTTGTGCCACCAGGACTTCGTGCAACAGCTCCGAGAGTTCGGCGGTGTCTTTCGCCCGCCGTTCGATCGGCTTGCGGAACAACATTATTCGCGCCCGAGTGGCGTTGCCGCGGACATCGACGCCCGCGGGGATCAGCCGGGCCAGGGCGACCGGCCCGTCAGCGATGACCTCGGGCGGCCATTGCACGCTTTCGGGATCCTTGGCCGAGATACGGGGTATTTCGTCGACGGCGATGTCCAGCGTCGACACCCGATCCTGCCACCGGCGTTCGATGGGCTCATACGCCTCGAGCACCGCCATGTCGAACAGTTCGGCGCGGCTGCGCCAGCCCGGCACGGTCGGTGGAAGGAGCGGCCCGCGCATTTCGCGACCGCGGCGTGATCGGTGGTGTCCGCGTTCGGCCACGGAGCGATCGTAACGGTTGAAGATCGACGCTCCGATGGCGCGCGTGTCCGGCGGCTTGCGCCGTTTGCGCACGATAACCTCTCGCTGTGAACGTTCCCCGTCGCTGCTGCCGGCCCGGGTGCCCCCACTATGCGGTCGCGACGCTGACATTCGTCTACTCCGACTCGACGGCAGTCGTCGGCCCGCTGGCCACGGTGTCCGAGCCTCACTCGTGGGATCTCTGCGTCCTGCACGCCGGCCGGATCACCGCGCCTCGCGGATGGGAGCTGGTTCGCCACGCGGGTCCATTGCCGTCGCACCCCGACGAGGACGATCTGGTGGCGCTCGCCGACGCGGTGCGAGAAGGACGCGATATGGCGCCGCCGATCAACGGAGTGGCCGCAGGGTTTTCCGATCCGGTTACCGGTGTGTCCGGCGGCGCGCTGATGGCACCGCCGGCCCGCAGGTCCGAGTCCAACGGGCGCCGACGGGGCCACCTGCGGGTGTTGCCCGACCCACCTGAATAGCAGAGCTTCGGCGAGGGCTAGCGCACATGCCTCTTTCATTCGACGGTTAGGCTGGCGCCAGTAGTCCACGTCACAAGGAGTTGTATGTCCCGGCCTGCCGCGGCTGTCCATAGCGTCATCAAGGCGTATGACGTGCGCGGCCTGGTCGGCGAAGAGATCGACGAGGATTTCGTCCGCGACGTCGGCGGCGCGTTCGCTCGGCTCATGCGCGGTGAGAACGCCACCCAGGTGGCGATCGGCTACGACATGCGGGACAGCTCACCGTCGCTCGCGGACGCATTCGCCGAGGGTGTGGTCGCGCAGGGCCTCGATGTGGTGCGCGTCGGCCTGGCGTCCACCGATCAGCTGTACTTCGCCTCGGGTCTGCTGGACTGTCCGGGCGCAATGTTCACCGCGAGCCACAACCCGGCCGCCTACAACGGCATCAAGCTGTGCCGGGCAGGCGCCAAGCCCGTCGGCAAGGACACCGGGCTGATGGCCATCAGCGAGGACGTGATCGCCGGGATACCGGTCTACGACGGGCCGCGTGGCTCGAAAGCGGACCGCGATGTCCTGACGGACTACGGCGACTTTCTGCGGTCACTGGTCAGCCTGGCCGGGTTGCGGCCGCTGAAGGTCGCCGTCGACGCGGGCAACGGAATGGCGGGCCACACGGCTCCCGCTGTGCTGGGATCGATTGCAGGGATCACGCTCGCTCCGTTGTTCTTCGAACTCGACGGCACGTTCCCGAATCACGAAGCCAATCCTCTGGAGCCGGCGAACCTCGTCGACCTGCAAGCGCATGTGCTGGCCACCGGTGCCGACATCGGGCTGGCGTTCGACGGCGACGCTGACCGCTGCTTCGTGGTCGACGAGCTCGGTAAGCCGGTTTCGCCGTCGGCGGTGACCGCGTTGGTCGCCGCGCGCGAACTCGGCCGCGAGATCGGCGCGACGGTGATTCACAACCTGATCACCTCGAGGGCGGTACCGGAACTCGTGGCTGAACGGGGCGGCACCCCGGTACGGTCGCGCGTCGGACACTCATACATCAAGGCGCTGATGGCCGAAACCGGGGCGATCTTCGGCGGCGAGCATTCAGCGCACTACTACTTCCGCGATTTCTGGGGCGCCGACTCCGGCATGCTGGCGGCGCTGCACGTCATGGCCGCGCTCAGTGAGCAGGACCGGCCGCTGTCCGACCTGATGGCCGACTACCAACGCTACGAAGCGTCGGGCGAGGTCAACTTCACGGTCACCGACGCCGAAGCGTGCATCGACCGGGTGTTGTCCTCCTTCGCGGCCCGCATCCACTCAATTGACCACCTGGACGGAGTGACCGTCGATCTGGGCGACGGATCCTGGTTCAACGTGCGGATGTCCAACACCGAGCCGTTGTTGCGGCTGAACGTCGAGGCGCGGACCACGGAAGAGGTCGACGCGATCGTCGAACAGATCGCGGCACGGATCTCGGCGTCGACTGAGGCGGCATCCGAGGTGCCCAAGTGAACGCCACCCACTCTCTCGTCGATCTCGACGATGCGGAAGGACTGCTGGCCGCCGACCGCGACGGATCGCTGCGCGCGGTCGCGATGGCCGGTGCGCAGGTACGCGCCACCGCCGCGGCGCTCGACGAGGGCGACCTGGATCCGCTGCGAAGCACCGAGCCCCCGCGCACCGTGATCTGGGTGGCCGGTCGCGGAAATGCCGAAGCGGCAGGGTCATTGCTCGCCGCTGCGTTAGGTGGTTCGGTGGCCGCACCGATCGTCGTCGCCCCCGAGGTGCCGCCGTGGATCGGCGCGCTGGACGTGCTGATCGTGGCCGGCGACGATCCCGGCGATCCCGCTTTGGTGGCGGCCGCTGCCACCGGAGTGCGTCGCGGCGCCCGCGTCGTCGTCGTCGCGCCCTACGAGGGACCGTTGCGCGACGCCACTGCGGGACGATCCGTCGCACTGGCCCCGCGGGTGTGGGTGCCCGATGAATTCAGTTTCTCCCGCTATCTGGCCGCCGGCCTGGCGACACTGCACACGGTCGACCAGGGACTCCGGGTCGACCTGGCCGCGCTGGCCGACGAGCTGGACGCAGAAGCGTTGCGCAACAGCGCCGCTCGCGAGCTGCTCACCAATCCCGCGAAGGCGTTGGCCGAGCGTATGTCGGGCGCCGAGGTCGTCATCGCGGGCGACAACGCGGCGACGCTGGTGCTGGCGCGGCACGTCGCGGCCGTGATGTTGCGGGTCGCTCATCGGGCGGTGGCCGCGGTGGGCCTGGCCGAGGCGATGGTGGCGCTGCGCGGCGGAATGGGGGAGGCATCCGGCGCCGATCGCGAGCAGTCGATATTCCATGACGAGCAGATCGACGGTCCGCTGCCGCCACGGGTTCGGACCTTTGTGCTGTCCGTCGACGCCGAGCGAGCCGTGGTCGCGGCCAGGGTCGCCGGGCTGGACGGCGTCGACGTGATCCACGCCGAGGATGTGCCGGAGGCGCTCGAAGGCTCTGACATCGAGCGCCTGCCTGCCGCTCCGACCAGTCCAGGTCGCCTGGAAGAGCAGCTGGCGATGCTGGCTGTTCGGATGGAGATGACGGCCGTCTACCTGAAGCTGGTTCGAGGTTGAGCAAGTGAACTTGCTACGTGGAGCGGTGCGGACCTACGCCTGGGGGTCACGGACCGCGATCGCTGACTTCACCGGAAGGCCAAGCCCGACAATGCATCCGGAGGCCGAGTTGTGGTTCGGGGCTCATCCGGGCGATCCCGCGTGGCTGGAGACCGAAGAGGGTGAACGGTCGCTGCTCGACACGTTGCGCGACGATCCCGAGGGACAGCTCGGGCCTGCTGTGCGCGCCAGATTCGGTGACACGCTTCCGTTCCTGCTCAAGGTGCTCGCGGCCGACGAGCCGCTGTCGCTGCAGGCCCATCCCAGTGCTCGGCAGGCGGCCGAGGGCTTCGCCCGCGAGGACCGATTGGGTCTCCCTGTCAACGCACCCAATCGCAACTACCGCGACCCCAGCCACAAACCCGAAATCCTGGTCGCTCTGGGGGAATTCGAAGCGCTGGCAGGATTCCGGCCCGCCGCGCGCAGCGTCGAGCTGATGCGTGCGCTCGCGGTGACCGAGCTCGACCCGTATGTCGCCCTGCTGGCTGGTCAGCCCGACGAGTTCGGATTGCGGGCTCTGTTCACCACGTGGATCACCGCTCCGCAGCCCGATCTCGACGTGCTGGTGCCCCAGGTGATCGAGGGCGCGATCCACTATGTGCGTTCGGGTGACAAGACATTCGCCGCCGAGGCAAGGACGGTACTCGAACTCGGCGAGCGTTACCCGGGTGACGCAGGTGTGCTGGCCAGCCTGCTGCTCAACCGCATCACCCTGCAGGCCGGCGAAGCCATCTATCTGCCCGCCGGGAACCTCCACGCATATCTGCACGGCGTTGGCCTCGAGGTGATGGCCAACTCCGACAATGTGTTGCGCGGTGGACTCACCCCGAAGCACGTCGACGTGCCCGAACTGCTTCGCGTGCTCGACTTCACCCCTGCCAGTGAGGACTCGATCCGCCCTACGACTACAAGGGACGGAATGGAATTGGTGTACAACACACCGGCTCCGGAGTTCGCGGTGTCAGAGCTGCGCATCGAGGGCGAGCATGTCGGTCACGAGATCGACGCGCCGTGTCGTCATGACGGGCCGCAGATCTTGTTGTGCACCGAGGGGTCGACAGTGGTCTTCGCCAAGGGCGACAAGGTCACATTGCAGCGCGGATCCGCCGCGTGGGTGGCGGCCGACGAGGGGCCGATCCGCCTGACCGCCGAGGCCCCGGCGAAGCTCTTCAGGGCCACTGTCGGAATCTAGCGGCGCCAACCACGCGAAATGGCGTGTGCCGCTATCGACCGGCGACCAGCTCCTGATCGGGCCTCGAGCGGGCCTGACGCTTCTCGGCAAGGAGCGCCCGCATGTTGTGCCGGATGGTGCGACCGACCAGGCGCGCCGAGGGCACCATGTACAGGCTGTCGAGCAGGCTGAATCGGCGCAGAAACCACTCGGCCAGAACAGGATCCGTCTCGGCGGCCCCGAGGAATTGGTCGAATAACGCGCCCACCGGCTTGTACCAGAACGGCACCTTGTCGGTCGTGGTGGCGTCGTGCAGCGCCAGGTCGCCGATCACCGTCATCATCCACACCGGGTACGTCGTCTTTGCCGTGGCTTTCGCGAGTTGGTTCGCGACGTCCGGAACGCCCGACTCGAGGATCTTGCGCAGGTTGCCCGCTTGGATCGCCGTCATCGTCATGCCCTGCCCGAACGTCGGGTTGAAGCTGACGACAGCGTCGCCGAACGGGAAGATGCCGTCGGGGAAGCTTTGCAGCTTGTCGTATCGACGCCACCGGCTGGTCGGATATTTGTGAAATGCCATCTCGCCGAGCGGGGTGCCCCGCCGTAGCGCGGATGAGAAATGCTCGGGCAGGATCTCGTCGACCAGGTCGCACATCTGCGCAAAGTCCTGCGGCGGCTCCGCCTTCGCGATACCGAAGGCGGTCACGTTCCAGACGCCGTCTTCGTAGAACAGCGCGCCCACGCCCACCGGATGCTCATGGGACGCACCTGCCACCACAACCTTTTCGGCGACAAGGCCGTCAGGAACCCGTACGCGTTGGCTGGCGTAAGCGATGCCCACGTCGACGGTTTCCTCGCGTGGTCGCGGATAGCCCCACTTTTCCAGCCACACCGGCAGGCGGGTGCCCCGGCCCGTCGCGTCGACGACGAGGTCGGCCGACACGACCTCGCCCGAGTTGAGCAGTACGCCGGTGACACGGCGGCGCGCAGCGTCGTAGGTGGCTTCGGTGATCGTCGCCTGCACGAGGTCGACGTTCTCGATCGCCATGACGCGGCGCCGGATCTGCCACTCCAGCATCGGTCTGCTCGGCACGTATGCGGTGAACTCGTCCTGCAGTCGGTGGGCGGTCCCCAGCACGTGACCTGCGGCACCGAAGTGGATGCAGTCGGGCCGGTTCTCGAGGATCGGCACGCCGTCGGCGACCATGTCGTCGAGCAGGCCCGGGAAGTGGCTCTCGAATTCCTGAGCTCCCCGTGCCATCAGAAGGTGGACGTGCCTGCCCTGCGGGACGGCCGTCCGGTTGGCCGGACCGTCCGGCAGTCCGTCGCGCTCGTAGACCGTCACGCGCTCGCTGACATCGGAGAGCACCCGGGCAGCGCACAGGCCTCCCAGGCTGGCTCCGATGATGGCTACGTGTTTATAACTCCGCCCCATTGGGTGGACAGTACTCGGTACATTCCCGAGACGGACCACGGGAGGAACGCCGATGCCAAGGCGAACGAAGTCGGTTGAGCAGTCGATCGCCGACACCGACGAACCGGAAACTCGCCTGCGAAAAGATCTGAACTGGTGGGATCTCACCGTCTTCGGGGTCTCCGTGGTCATCGGCGCCGGCATCTTCACGATCACGGCGTCAACGACGGGAAACATCACCGGCCCTGCGATTTCGATCTCGTTCGTGATCGCCGCGATCGCGTGCGGTCTGGCCGCGCTGTGCTACGCCGAGTTCGCCTCGACGGTGCCGGTGGCCGGCAGCGCCTACACGTTCTCCTATGCGACGTTCGGCGAGTTCGTCGCGTGGATCATCGGCTGGGATCTGATCCTCGAGTTCGCGGTGGCGGCCGCCGTCGTGGCCAAGGGCTGGTCCAGTTATCTGGGCACAGTGTTCGGGTTCGGCGGTGGCACGGCGGATCTGGCTGGGCTGCAGGTGGATTGGGGCGCCCTGCTGATCATCATCTTCGTGACGGTGATCTTGGCGTGGGGCACCAAACTTTCGGCGGAGGTCAGCCTGGCGATCACGGTGATAAAGGTGGCGGTCGTGCTGCTCGTCGTGACCGTCGGCGCGTTCTACATCAAGGCGGAGAACTTCACCCCGTTCGTCCCTCCCGCGCAGGCCGGCGAAGGTGGTTCCGGCACCGAGCAGTCGCTGTTCTCCCTGCTGACCGGCGCCGGGGGTAGTACGTATGGCTGGTACGGCGTGCTGGCCGGTGCGTCCATCGTGTTCTTCGCGTTCATCGGCTTCGACATCGTCGCCACCACGGCGGAGGAAACCAAGAATCCGCAGCGTGACGTGTCGCGCGGCATCCTTGCGTCCCTGGCGATCGTCACCGTCCTCTACGTCGCGGTGGCCATCGTGATCTCGGGCATGGTGAGCTACACCGAGTTGCGCGAGGCAGGTGAAAAGGCCAACCTCGCAACCGCATTCGCCGCCAACGGTATCGACTGGGCGGCGAAGATCATCTCGATCGGCGCGCTGGCGGGCCTCACCACCGTGGTGATCGTGCTGGTGCTGGGACAGACCCGTGTGCTGTTCGCGATGTCGCGCGACGGGCTGTTGCCGCGGTCGCTGGCCAAGACCGGAAAGCACGGCACGCCGGTGCGGATCACCCTGATCGTCGGAGCGCTGGTGGCGGTGACGGCAACGGTGTTTCCGATCGGAAAGCTCGAGGAGATGGTCAACATCGGCACGCTCTTCGCATTCGTGCTGGTGTCCGCCGGGGTGATCGTCCTGCGTCGCACCCGCCCGGATCTCGAACGCGGCTTCCGCGCGCCGGGCGTGCCGTTGCTGCCTATCGCGGCGATCATCGCGTGCGTCTGGCTGATGCTCAACCTCACGGCGCTGACCTGGATCCGGTTCCTCATCTGGATGGCCGTCGGCGTCCTCATCTATTTCATCTACGGGCGCAGGCACTCGCTCCTCGGCAAGCGGGAGTCCGTATCGGCACGGTCAGAAGAACCGTCGTCATAGCCGTTCTGCCTCCTGTTCGACGGCCGACGCATCCATGCGCCGACCCACGCCGTATAGCGCGACAGCGTGGTCTTTGAGCGCCTCGGCGAGATCTGTGCGGGCCGTTCGATCGGCGGCGGCGAGTTCGCGGTAGATGCCGACAGCTTCGCCGCCCGGGGCGACGGCCTCGTCGAAACGTTCGAGCATCGTCAGCTGGTATCCCCTGTTGTGCAGTGCCATCGCCAAGTCCGGTAGACCTGACTCGGGGTCGGCTGCGGCTTGGATCCGGAACAGATCGACGGCCTCAGCCGCCGGGGCCAGCGCCTCGTCGTAGCGGCCCAATTCACTGAGTTCGTAGGACAACAGATAGAGCGCGTGTGCCAACTCCATGTCGAAGGCGCCTGAGCTCTGTTCGGTCAGTTCACGAAAGAGTTCGACGGCGGCGCCTGCGGTTTCGCGAGCCTCCGCGTGCTTGTCGTCGTCGGACAATGTGTCGGCGGTCTCGTACAGTGCCACGGCCAGTTCCGGGGCGAACGAATCGGGGATGGTCAAGCCGTTTCGGTCGTGGTATGTCAATGCGTCGCGGACCGCCTCCAGCGCGGCATCGAGGCGGCCGAGGTCCATCAGCACCCACGCCCGCGTCGCCAGCGCCTGCCCCACGGCGGGATTGAACTCGCTGGGAAGCGACGGGCTGAGCCGACTGAATTGGTCGAGAGCCGCGTCGACCGCTTCGAGCGCCTCTGGGAACCTGCCCTGATTCGCCAGTCCGCCCGCCTGGTTGGTCAAAGCGAGGCCGACGTACGGGGCGTATCGGCCCGGGTCGGCGTCGGTGAGCTGGCGGTACAGGCGCAGCGCTTCAACCTGAACAGCGACGGTGTCTTGGGCCGCGTCGACGTTTTCGAGCGCGCCGCCCAGGTTGGTCAGCGCAACCGCGAGCGCGAAGGTGTACTCGCCGGGGTCGGCGGCGGCCAATTCACGGTACTGAGCGACAGCGGCTTCGCAGGCCGCGAGGGCCTCGGCGGCGAGACCCGCGTCAGCCAATTCATGCGAGCGGTCTTCGAGCGCTTTCGCCTTGTGCGGATCAGCCATGGCAGGTCACAGGGTAGCCGCAAGCACGCCGATCTGCTTTACAAAATACCTATCTGTGTCTAGACAGAGGACAAAATTGGCTCTATAGTCAACCGCAGTCGTGATGGCACTCACATGAGGAGGCACCCCGTGACCATGCAGATGTCCGAGCAAGAGATCGCACAGTGGCGCGACAAGAAGCGCTACCTGTGGTTGATGGGGCTGATCGCCCCGACCGCACTGTTTGTCGTGATGCCGCTGGTATGGGCGTTCAACCAATGGGGCTGGCACGGCGCGGCGCAGGTGCCGTTCTGGATCGGCCCGATCCTGCTGTACATCCTGTTGCCCGCCCTGGATCTGCGGTTCGGACCCGACGGTCAAAACCCGCCCGACGAGGTGATGGAGCGACTCGAGAACGACAAGTACTACCGCTACTGCACCTACATCTACATTCCGTTCCAGTACGCCAGCGTCATCTTCGGCGCGTACTTGTTCACGGCCTCGAATCTGAGCTGGCTGGGATTCGACGGTGGCCTGAGCTGGCCGGCCAAGATCGGCCTTGCGTTGTCGGTGGGCATGCTCGGAGGGGTGGGTATCAACACCGCACACGAAATGGGCCACAAGAAGGACGAATTGGAACGCTGGCTGGCGAAAGTCACGCTGGCCCAGACGCTTTACGGCCACTTCTACATCGAGCACAACCGGGGTCACCACGTTCGCGTCGCCACTCCGGAAGATCCCGCGTCGGCTCGCTTCGGTGAGACGTTCTGGGAGTTCCTGCCGCGCAGTGTGTGGGGGAGCGCGAAGTCCTCGTGGGAGTTGGAGGCCAAGCGGCTCGAGCGTGCAGGCAAGAGCAAGTGGCACTGGTCCAACGATGTGCTCAACGCCTGGGCGATGTCGGTGGTGTTCTACGGCGTGCTGATCGCGGTGTTCGGCGTGGCCCTGATTCCGTACATCCTCATTTCCGCGGTGTTCGGGTTCACGCTGCTGGAGACGGTGAACTACCTCGAGCACTACGGGCTGCTGCGGCAGAAGACCGAAAGCGGTCGATATGAACGGTGCGCACCGGTGCACAGCTGGAACTCCGACCACATCGTGACCAACCTGTTCCTCTATCACCTGCAGCGGCACAGCGATCACCACGCCAACCCGACGCGTCGCTATCAGACGCTGCGCAGCATGGAGGGGGCGCCGAACCTGCCCAGCGGCTACGCATCGATGATTGCGCTGACGTACTTCCCGCCGCTGTGGCGCAAGGTGATGGATCACCGCGTGCTGGACCATTACGACGGCGACATCAGCCGGGTCAATGTGCACCCTCGCGTCCGCGACAAGGTGCTCGCGCGGTATGGGACGACGGTCTGATGGCCGCCTACCGCTGCCCCGGTTGCGACTACGTCTACGACGAGGCGAAAGGTGCTCCGCGGGAGGGGTTTCCGGCGGGCACGGCGTTCAGCGACATCCCCGAGGACTGGTGCTGCCCCGACTGTGCAGTACGCGAGAAGGTCGACTTCGAAACGATAGGAGCAACGAAATGAGTGACTTCAAGCTGTTCATCTGCGTGCAGTGTGGATTCGAGTACGACGAGGCGAAGGGTTGGCCGGAGGACGGCATTGCCCCCGGAACGCGTTGGGACGACATCCCCGACGACTGGAGCTGCCCGGACTGCGGGGCCGCGAAGTCCGACTTCGAGATGGTGGAGGTGGCACGTTCGTGACTGTGGCCAGGCGAGCGAAGCGACGGGAATGACTAGTGTCGCGAGGGTGAGAAGCTCTCGCGACCGCCGGACCGCGCAGCGCATCCCGTACGCCGAAGCGTCGAGGGTGTTGCTGCGCGATTCGATTCTGGACGGCATGCGCGAGGAACTGCTCAGCCGTGATTGGTCGGCGATCACGCTGTCGCACGTCGCCAAAGCCGCGGGCATCAGCCGCCAGACCATCTACAACGAGTTCGGCTCGCGGCAAGGTCTGGCGCAGGCGTACGCGCTGCGCCTGGCCGACCGGCTCGTCGACCAGATCGAGGACGCGATTGTCGGCAACGAGGGCGACGTGCACGCGGCCTTCGTCCAGGGCTTTCGCGACTTTTTCACCGAAACGGCCGCCGATCCGCTGGTGATCTCGCTGCTGACCGGTGACTTCAAACCCGATCTGCTTCAGCTCATCACCACGGACAGCGGTCCGATCATCATGCACTGCTCTCAGCGACTCACTGCGACGTTCGTCGACAGCTGGGTCGGGTGCAGTGATGAGGACGCGGGAGTGCTGGCGCGGGCGATCGTCCGCCTCGCCATGAGCTACGTGTCGATGCCGCCCGAGGCTAATCATGATGTCGCGTCTGACCTGGCCCGTTTGATGACGCCGTTCGCCGAACGCTACGGTGTTGGGGATACCTCTTAGCTGTCAGAGCGCCCTCGTCGTTTCACATGCACGAGCGCCTGTCCCGCGAGCCCGCAGGCTGAGGGGTTGGCTGGGCACATCTGTGCCCCCAGAGGCAAAGACGAACGAAGAAGGGCTCTAGAAATCCATGACTGAATTGAAGGTCGACGTCCGCAACGGCATCGATTACAAGGTTGCTGACCTGTCGCTGGCCGAGTTCGGCCGCAAGGAAATCCGGTTGGCCGAGCACGAGATGCCCGGCCTGATGGCGCTTCGCCGCGAGTACCACGATGTGCAGCCGCTCAAGGGTGCGCGCATCTCGGGCTCGCTGCACATGACGGTCCAGACCGCCGTGCTGATCGAGACCCTGGTCGCGCTCGGCGCCGAGGTGCGGTGGGCGTCGTGCAACATCTTCTCCACCCAGGACCACGCGGCGGCGGCCGTCGTCGTCGGACCGAACGGGACCGAGGAGGAGCCCAAGGGCACCCCGGTCTTCGCCTGGAAGGGCGAGACGCTCGAGGAGTATTGGTGGGCCGCAGAGCAGATGCTCACCTGGGAGGGTGAGCCCGCCAACATGATTCTCGACGACGGCGGCGACGCGACCATGCTGGTGCTGCGCGGCGCGCAGTACGAGAAGGCCGGGGTCGTGCCTCCCGCCGAGGACGACGACTCCGCCGAGTGGAAGGTGTTCCTCAACCTGGTGCGGACTCGCTTCGAGACCGAGAAGGACAAGTGGACCAAGATCGCCGAGGCGGTCAAGGGTGTCACCGAGGAGACCACCACCGGTGTGCTGCGCCTGTACCAGTTCGAGGCGGCCGGTGATCTTCCGTTCCCCGCGATCAACGTCAACGACTCGGTGACCAAGTCCAAGTTCGACAACAAGTACGGCACCCGGCACTCGCTGATCGACGGCATCAACCGCGGCACCGACGTGCTGATCGGCGGCAAGGCTGCCCTGGTCTGTGGCTACGGCGACGTGGGTAAGGGCTGCGCCGAGGCCCTCAAGGCTCAGGGCGCCCGAGTCGCGGTCACCGAGATCGACCCGATCAACGCGCTGCAGGCGTTGATGGATGGCTTCGAGGTCAAGTCTGTCGAAGAAGCGATCGGCTGGGCGGACATCGTCATCACGGCGACCGGCAATCAGGACATCATCACGCTCGACCACATGAGGGCGATGAAGCACCAGGCGATCCTCGGCAACATCGGTCACTTCGACGACGAGATCCAGATGGCCGCCCTCGAGAAGTCCGGTGCCAGGCGCGTCAACATCAAGCCGCAGGTCGACGAGTGGAGCTTCGACGACGGCAAGTCGATCATCGTGCTGTCCGAGGGTCGGCTGCTGAACCTGGGGAACGCGACGGGTCACCCGTCGTTCGTGATGAGCAACAGCTTCTCCAACCAGGTGATCGCGCAGATCGAGCTGTGGACCAAGAACGACGAGTACGACAATGCGGTGTACCGCTTGGCCAAGCACCTCGACGAGAAGGTGGCGCGCATCCACGTCGAGGCGCTCGGCGGCACGCTGACCAAGCTCACCAAGGAGCAGGCGGAATACATCGGCGTGGACGTCGAAGGCCCGTACAAGCCGGAGCACTACCGCTACTGAGATTCACTCGCTAAAGCAAAGCCCCTGACACATTTGTGTCAGGGGCTTTGCTCTGCGCGGTCAGGGATTGACGATCGAACCGCAGTGATTCTTGATGTCCGTCAACGGTTGTCGGATGCCGGACATCTCCGCCTTCTCCTGCGGATGAGTCTCCATGTAGGTCGTGACATGCCCGGCGACCTGTTCACGTGACAGGCCAGAAAGCGTGCTCATGAAGCCATTCAGGTCGGGGCGAGTGAACAGATAGGCCGACGTGGACGCATCCACCCCTGCACGGACACCTTCGAGGTCGGCCGTGGTGCAGCTAGGCGGGTTCATCCCGTTGTCCGCCTGCGCGATGGGAGATACGCCAAGCAGTGCGGCGCACGAAGCCGCGCCGGCGAACAGGGGAATCGCCAGCCGGCGTGCGGTCTGAACGTTGAGCATCGGAAACTCCTCATGTCTTACGGACGTACGACTGTCTGTCGCCAGTCTCGGGTTTGCCTCATGCCGGTGCATGGCTTCCCAAGGCCTTGCACAGGAAACCGGCAGCGGGCGCACATGTGCCCCGTCCGCGGCCAAACCGAACTTATTGGCTCGCAGGTCTTGCCGTCGGCCATACCGATTCTGTTACGGTCCCTGTGTGCGCTGGGGGGTCGGAGTAGTCGCCATGCTCATTGCTCTCACAGCGTCTTTCGTGCCGTACGCGCACGCCGACGATCCGACCATTGACGACCATCACCCGTACTTCAACGAAGACGAGTATCAGGCCTTCTATACGCCCCCGGTGCCGTTACCGCCCGGACAGCCGGGCGATCTGATCCGTACCGAGCCGTCGCGATTGGTGCTGGAACCGTCGGGCGAGCTGGGCATGATCATGGCCAACGGGACGCGAATCATGTACCGCAGCACCGATGCTCGCGGAAATCCGATGGCGGTGACGGGCACCTACTTTGAGCCCCACAACGCCTGGCCGGGCAAGGGCCCTCGTCCGCTGATCGTGTACGGCCCCGGCACCCAGGGGCAGGGCGACCAATGCGCGCCGTCGCGGCAGTTCAATCAGGGCATCCACTGGTCGCCGTGGCTGGACCTGGCGTTCAACTACGAGGAGTTGTTCGTCTCGACGATGGTGGCGCGAGGCTTCGCAATCGTCATGACCGATTACCAGGGTCTCGGCACACCTGGACTGCACACCTACGTGAACAGGGTCGCTGAAGCGAACGCGATGCTCGACGCCGGCCGCGCAGCCATGCGGCTGCCAGGTACGTCGCTGGATCCACATGGCCCCGTTGCCTTTTGGGGCTACTCGCAGGGCGGTGGCGCAGCGGCAGCAGCTGCCGAGTTGGCGTCGTCGTATGCGCCGGACCTCCATGTCGTGGGGACGTACGCGGGCGCGCCGCCCGCCGATCTGAAGGAACTGTTCCCGTACGCGGACGGCAGCGCGCTCGTCGGCGTGGTCGGATACGCGTTGAACTCCGTCATCACCACCTATCCGGAGTTCGAGCAGACCATCCGGGCGAAGATGACGCCGCGGGGAGCGGACCTGCTGTACAAGGTGCAGGACCAGTGCATCGCGGAGACGATCACGAAGTTCATGTTTCGGCATCTGCAGCCGTACTTCAACGAGGACATCTTCGAGCTCGTCAAGCAGGAACCGTTCACCACACTGTTCGAGATGCAGAAGATCGGCAAGTACAAACCCAATGCGCCGGTGATGATCTTGAGTAATCGCTTTGACCCGTTGGTGCCGTGGGGGCCCGCCAGACAGCTGGGTATCGACTGGTGTGCCCAAGGTGCGGATGTGCAGTTCTGGACGAACGAGCAGCCACCGTTTCTCAACAAGCTTGTGGTGAACCACGCGCTGCCGATGCTGGTGGACGGCGAGCGCGCGATGCAGTGGATTGCCGACCGATTCAACGGGTTACCGACGACGCCGAACTGCGGCCGGTTCTAGTGCGTCCGCGGTGCTACGTGTCGTACTCGTCGCGCTTGCGTGGCCAATCGGAGAAGTCGTCACCGCGGCCCTTCGGCGCACGGTCGAGCAACTGCCACGTCGCGTTCAACGCCTCGGTGCCGCGGTCGTAGGTCGAATACGTGTGGAAGACGGTGTCGTCCTGCAGCGCGAAGCAGCTCAGCGCCATCAGCTCCATCACGTCGAGCATGCTGCCGCCGCCCGGGCCGGGATCGCGCCGCGGCGTCGGAACATACATGTGCTCGAAGAAGTCGACGTCGAAGTCGCTGCCACCGGACGACACCCACTCCACGTCCCAGCCCATCCGCTCCTTGTATGCGGTGAGGACCGGCAGCGGCGAGCGCGACGCGAGCAGAAACGTCACATCCCGGCGCGCCAGATGCGGCGCGGCACCGACCAGGTTGTCTGTTTCGAACGTGCACCCCGGGCAACCCTCAGGCGTCTTGGGCCCGTGCATGAAGTGCCGCACGATCAACTGCGACCGGCCGTCGAACAACTCGGCGAGCGTGCGCTGGCCGGCCGTCGTGTCGAACACGTACTCCTTGTCGACCGGCACCCACGGCAGTTGTTGCCGCGCCCGCGCAAGCTCGGTCGCGCGACGCGTCAGCTCCTTCTCGTCGGCCAGCTGCCGCTCATAGGCGGCGCGCCACTGTTCGCGCGTCCCGACCGCGTGCGTTGTCATCGCGTCATTCTCCTCGCCTCCGATGGGTCTTCGTGGAATAGACCGTCAGCCGCGTCGAAACTCACCGTTACGCTCGCTGCGTGCTCATCGTGATCGAAGGTGTCGACGGCGCCGGCAAGCGCACACTGACCAACGGTCTGCGCGCCGCGTTCGAGGGCGCCCGAAAGACCGTCACCACCCTGGCCTTTCCGCGCTACCACGAATCGATCACCGCCGACCTCGCCGCCGAGGCCCTGCACGGCGCCCACGGCGACCTCGCCGAGTCGGTGCATGCGATGGCCGTGCTGTTCGCCCTCGACCGTGCCGGCGCCAAAGCCGAGATCGCTCGACGCGCCGACGCCTACGACGTGGTGATCCTCGACCGCTACGTCGCCTCCAACGCGGCCTACAGCGCCGCCCGGTTGCACCAGGGCGCCGACGGTGAGGTCGTCGAATGGGTGCGCGACCTCGAGTACGGCCGCCTCGAGCTGCCACAGCCCGACGCTCAGATTCTGCTGGCGGTGCCGATCGAGCTCGCCGCAGCACGCGCCGACCACCGGGCTCGCGAGGAAGCCGACCGCGCGAAGGACGCCTACGAGCGCGACGACGGCCTCCAGCGCCGCACCGGCGAGGTCTACGCCGAGCTGGCCGCCGCGAACTGGTGTGGACAGTGGAAGATCGTCCCTCCGGAAGTCGACGCCGCGAAGCTGGCCGCAGAGCTGTCGTAACGGGCGCACGCACCTCGCGGAGTGTGCGCTCAGATCGCGAATCCGCCCCCGATCACGCCCAATCGCGATCTGAATGCACACCAGAGCCGGTCAACACGCAAAACGCGCGTGTGGTAGCCAGGGTTTATCGCGATCTGGTGACACCATGGACACCATGAGGCAAAGGATTCTGGTTGTCGATGACGACCCTTCGCTCGCCGAGATGCTCACCATCGTGCTGCGCGGGGAGGGCTTCGACACCGCGGTCATCGGTGACGGCACCCAAGCGCTGACCGCGGTCCGCGAACTGCGGCCCGACCTGGTGCTGCTCGACCTGATGCTGCCCGGCATGAATGGCATCGACGTGTGCCGCGTTCTGCGCGCGGACTCCGGGGTGCCGATCGTCATGCTGACGGCCAAGACCGACACCGTCGACGTCGTCCTCGGGCTGGAGTCCGGCGCCGACGACTACGTGATGAAACCGTTCAAACCGAAGGAACTCGTCGCCCGCGTGCGCGCCCGCCTTCGGCGCAACGAGGACGAGCCCGCCGAGATGCTGTCGATCGCCGACGTGGACATCGACGTGCCAGCTCACAAGGTCACCCGACTGGGTGAGCAGATCTCCCTGACGCCGTTGGAGTTCGACCTCTTGGTGGCGTTGGCGCGTAAACCGCGGCAGGTGTTTACTCGAGATGTGCTGCTCGAACAGGTGTGGGGGTACCGACACCCGGCGGACACTCGTTTGGTGAACGTCCATGTCCAGCGTTTGCGGGCCAAGGTCGAGAAGGACCCGGAGAATCCGCAGGTGGTGTTGACCGTTCGAGGAGTGGGGTATAAGGCCGGACCCCCGTGATCTGGAGCTCGCGAAGGCGCATCCATCGGCGTTCGGCACCACTTGTACGCGGACTGGGCGCGCTGGGTCGAGCGATGGGTCTCGCCTGGCGGCGTTCCCTGCAGCTGCGCGTCGTCACCTTGACGCTGGGCCTGTCACTGGCCGTCATCCTGGCGCTCGGCTTCGTGCTGACCAGCCAGATCACCGACCGCATCCTCGAGGTGAAGGTGCGGGCCGCCACCGAGGAGATCGACCGCGCGCGTAGCACCGTCAGCGGCATCGTCGGCGGCGAGGAAACCCGCTCGCTGGACAGCAGCCTGCAGCTGGCCCGCAACACCCTGATCGACCGCACCGCCGACGCGGGTCCCGGTCTTGCCGGCGCCTTCGACGCGGTGCTCGTCGTGCCCGGGGACGGACCGCGCGCCGCCACCGCGGCAGGCCCGGTGCAGCAGATCCCCAACGCGCTGCGCGAGTTCGTCGAGGCCGGTCAGGTCAGCTACCAGTACGCGACCGTGAACACCGAAGGTTTCTCCGGCCCGGCGCTGATCATCGGCAGCCCGACGTCATCGCCGGTCGCGAATCTCGAGCTGTACCTGATCTTTCCGCTGAGCAACGAAGAGTCCACCATCACGCTGGTGCGCGGCACCATGGCCACCGGCGGCGTCGTGCTGCTGGGCTTGCTCGCGGTGATCGCGCTTGTGGTGGCCAGACAGATCGTGCTGCCGGTGCGGTCGGCCTCGCGGATCGCCGAGCGGTTCGCCGAAGGACACCTCACCGAACGCATGCCGGTGCGCGGCGAGGACGACATGGCCCGGCTGGCCGTGTCGTTCAACGACATGGCCGAAAGCCTGCACCGCCAGATCACCTCGCTCGAAGAGTTCGGCAACCTGCAGCGACGGTTCACCTCCGACGTCAGCCACGAACTGCGCACCCCGCTGACGACGGTCCGCATGGCCGCCGACCTGATCCACGACCACAGCGACGACCTCGACCCGGCGCTGCGCCGCTCGACGGAGTTGATGGTCAACGAACTCGACCGCTTCGAGGGGCTGCTCAACGATCTGTTGGAAATCTCGCGCCACGACGCCGGTGTCGCCGAACTGTCCGTCGAGGCGGTCGATCTGCGCGCGACGGTGCAGAGCGCGCTCGACAACGTCGGCCACCTGGCGGCCGACGCCGAGATCGAGCTGATCGTCGACATGCCAGGAGAGGACGTCATCGCCGAGGTCGACCCGCGCCGGGTCGAGCGCATCCTGCGCAACCTGATCGCCAACGCCATCGATCACGCCGAGCACAAGCCGGTGCGCATCAGGATGGGTGTCGACGAAGACACCGTGGCCGTCACGGTGCGCGACTACGGCGTCGGGTTGCGACCGGGCGAGGAGAAGCTGGTGTTCAGCAGGTTCTGGCGCTCGGACCCGTCTCGCGTGCGTCGCTCCGGCGGCACCGGTCTGGGCCTGGCCATCAGCATCGAGGACGCCCGGCTGCACCAGGGGCGGCTGGAGGCGTGGGGCGAGCCTGGCAAGGGCGCCTGTTTCCGGCTCACCCTGCCGCTGGTGCGCGGCCACAAGGTGACAACGAGCCCGCTACCGCTGAAACCCGTTGAGCCTGACCGTCCGCCGCGCCGGTCGGCTCGGGAAACGGAAACCGTGTGAAGCGCTCGGGTCTGATCGCGCACTCGGTGCGCGGTTTAGCGTTCGTCTCAATGCTGATGTTCGTGCTTGCCGGCTGTGCAGGAGTACCCAGTTCATCATCACCACAGGCGATCGGCACTGTCGACCGGCCCGCGCCGCCGAGCCTGCCCAAGCCCACGCCCGGCATGGACCCCGACGTGCTGTTGCGGGAATTCCTCAAGGCCACCGCAGACCCCGCCAATCGCCATCTGGCGGCGCGTCAGTTCCTCACCGAATCCGGTTCCAGCGCATGGGATGACGCGGGCAGCGCGCTGCTGATCGACAACGTCGTGTTCACCGAAACCAGGGGACCCGATCGCGTGACGGTGCACATGCGCGCCGACATTCTGGGATCGCTGTCGGACCTGGGTGTGTTCGAGACGGGTGAGGGCGCATTGCCCGATCCCGGGCCGATCGAATTGGTGAAGACGTCCGGCGGCTGGCGCATCGACAAGCTGCCGAACGGGGTATTCCTTGACTGGCAACAATTTCAGGCCACCTACAAACGCAACACCCTGTACTTCGCCGACCCCACCGGTATCACCGTCGTGCCCGATCCGCGTTACGTCGCGGTGTCCGATCCCGACCAATTGGCCACCGAACTGGTCAGCAAGCTGATCGCCGGACCACGTCCAGAAATTGCCAAGAGTGTGCGCAACCTGCTGGGGCCGCCGTTGAAGTTGCGCGGTCCGGTGACCCGCGCCGACGGCGGCAAGACGGGCGTCGGCCGCGGCTACGGTGGCGCGCGGATCGACCTGGACAACCTGTCGACCACCGACCCGCACAGTCGCCAACTGCTTGCGGCGCAAATCATTTGGACGCTGTCGCGCGCCGGCATCAACGGCCCGTACGTGATCACCGCCGACGGCGCCGCGCTCGACGACCGCTTCGCCGACGGCTGGGAGACCTCCGATGTGGCGGCCACCGATCCGGGAGCATTTCCCGGTGCGGCGGCAGGCTTGCACGGGTTGATGGGCGGGTCGCTGGTGTTCTTGGACGGAACCCGCACGCCGCGAGTTCCTGGAGCATTCGGCGCAACGCCCAACCAGACCTCGGCGGCGATATCGCGGACCGGGCAGAACGTGGCGTCGATCGTGACGTTGCGCCCGGGCGCCCCCGACATGGCGTCGTCATTGTGGCTCGGTCCGTTGGGCGGCAACGCCTCGCAGGCGCTGGACGGCCGCAATCTGTCGCGCCCCAGTTGGGCCCTCGACGACGCAGTCTGGGTCGTGGTCGACGGCAACAACGTGGTGCGCGTCATCCAGGACGCATCCGGTCAACCGGCGCGCATACCCGTCGACTCCACTCCCGTGTCGTCACGGTTTCCCGGGGCGATCCGGGAACTGCAACTGTCGCGGGACGGCACCCGCGCCGCGATGGTCATCGACGGTCAGGTCATCATGGCCGGGGTGGAGCAAACACCCGGTGGGGGATACGCGTTGACGTATCCGCGCCGACTCGGGTACGGACTGCGCAACACCGTCGTCTCACTGTCCTGGCGTACCGGCGACGACATCGTCGTCAGCCGCACGGATCCGCAACATCCGGTGTCGTATGTGAACCTTGACGGCGTCAACTCCGACGGACCCAGCCGCAACCTGCTGATGCCGGTCACCACCGTCGCGGCGAACCCGTCGACGGTCTACGTCGCCGACGAGCGCGGCGTGCTGCAGCTGACGGGTACGGCGGCCGACGACGATCCCGTGTGGTCCGAGGTGCGTCCGCTGATGGTGCCCGGCGCGCAACCGGTGCTACCTGGCTGAGCATCTGTCTTGAAGTTGCACTGAACCATCTCCTCTCGAGTCCCGTTGTGCTGACGAGCCGGCGTTAGAAGCGTTGGCCGACAGCCAAGGAGAGACGATGAAGGTTCGTGGTCCACTGGTCACCCTCAGCGCGGTCGCGGTGTTGGGTGCCGGTCTATTGTTCGCCAACATTTCCCAGGAGCAGCCGTCGGTGGTGACCGGCACGCCGGTGGCCGCGCCGCCGCCGCCGACCACCATCACCGCACCGCCCGCGCCCGCCTCGTTCTCGTTCCCGGCCAAGGCGGACTACGTCGGCAAGATCCCGACCGCCAAGGGCGTCATCACCTTGGATATCGCCGTCGAGGGCGACAAGGCCGTCGCCTATGCCTGTGACGGCAACGCGATCGAATCGTGGATGCGAGGCCCAGCGCTCAACGGCACCGTCAGCCTGACAAGCAAGGACAAGACCGGCCGACTCGAGGCACGCCTGGACGGCACGGCTGTCGTCGGAACCCTCTGGATCGGCGCGAAGAAGTGGGACTTCACCGCAGAACCTGCACAGCCACCGGCCGGGCTGTACGTGTACGAGCAGGACGGGGTCCGCAGCAGCTGGATCGTCGACGCCTCGGGTAAGGCGACCGGCGTGCTGCGGCGAGACGACGGATCGACCGCGCCCGCTCCGGGCTTGGCGGCCGACGGCAGTGCGGTCATCGACGGGAACACGGTCATCGCGGCACGGGTGGGCGGCAATAGCGATGTCTGAGTCGCTCGCCACCAAGCGGATCACGGCGTCGCGGGGCGACGCAGCGGTGCTGACCGCCGTCCTGGTCGGCTCGCTCGTCGCCGTCGGGCTCGGCGCATTCGGCAAAATCCATGAGCCCCAGTTCTTTTCGGTCAACCTGGCGGGTTTCTCCAGTGGTACGGCGGTGAAGGCGTGGCTGGGGACGCTCGCAGTGGCTCTTGCGCTGTTCCAGCTCGTGTCCGCCTTCGCGATGTACCGGCTGCTTCCGGGTGGCAGGGCACCCGCGTGGATCAGCATCGCGCATGTGTGGTCGGGGCGGCTGGCGGTGCTGGCCAGCGTTCCCGTCGCCGTGCACTGCCTGTACGCCCTGGGATTCGCCGAGACCGACAGTCGGGTGCTGTTCCACTCGCTGTTCGGATGCTTGTTCTACGGCGTCTTTGTCACGAAGATGATGTTGCTGACCCGCAAAGGCCTCCGCGGCTGGGTGATCCCGATCGCGGGCGGGTTGCTGTTCTTCGTCCTCGTGTACGTCTGGTTGACCTCAGCCCTTTGGTTCTTCCAGACCAGCGGAATCACGTTCTAGTGGAAAGACTTTCTATGTCATTGACAGACTTGCGCATCCCACGGCAGAAGGTACTGATCGGGGCGGGTGTCGGACTGCTCGCGTCCGTGCTCGCCGCCTGCACGACCTACGGCAAGAATCCGGAGGCGTCCGGTGACACCGCGACGACGACGAAGTCTCCGCCGACGACAGGCCTGACGGCGCCGCAACCCGCCAACGTCATCGCCAAGACATCGGAGGTGCCGGTCGGCTCGGGGCTCATCGTCGGCGACGTCGTCGTCACCCAGGCGGCGGCAGGCGACTTCAAGGGGTTCTCGTCGACCTGCACACATGCCGGATGCGCGGTGAACGAAGTGGTCGACGGCACCATCAACTGTCCCTGCCACGGCAGCAAGTTCAACCTGGACGGCTCCGTCGCCGCCGGGCCGGCGACGAAACCGCTTGCGTCGCAGCCCGTGACGGTGCAGGGGGATTCGATCGTCCTGGGCTGACCGCCCGACGAACGCGGATCTAGGTGGACGTGACCCCGGGAATGCGTCCCTCCCGGAACGCCTCGACGAAATGGCGATGGTCATCGCGGACCGTCGCGGCGTACTCCAGACCGAAGGAAACCATGTCATCGAAGAATTCGTTGTCGCGGTCGGCGATCACGTCGACGATCGCTTCTTCGGTCTGGAACGGCACGAGCTCCTGGTCGCTGTCGGCGTCGCCGACGCAGTGCACCTTGGCGACCGCGCGGCCGAGCTGATCGATCACCTCGGTCAGCTCGTCGGGTTCGGTCAGCTCCGACCAATCCAGGTCGGACTCGTACGGCGACAGTTCGGCGACGACGTAACCGACACCGTCGATTTCGGTGTAGCCCAACAGCGGATCGGCGTGCGCCTGCAAAGCGCGCTGTGACACTGCGGTGCGGTGGCCTTGATGCTTGAAGTAGTTGTGCACCGCCTCGTCGTCGACAACACGGCTGGGCGCGGCGACGTTGCCCTGCTTCATCGACAGGACGATGTCGTTGTCGAGAGCCTGGTTGAACCCTTCGATCAGCACGTTGTAACTCGGCAACCCCGCGCTGCCGATCCCGAACCCCGTTCTGCCCACGAGGTCCTTGACGTCGTAGGCCACTTCCCGGAACCGCTTCGATTTCGGGATGGTGTCCTGGTAGGCCTCGAACGCGGCCTCCACTTTGGCGTATTGAGCGTCGTCAAGGCGGCGTACGCCGTGGGACTCTCGGAACCGGCGATCCGATTCGTCGACGCGGGTCATCCGGTCCAGCATCCCGTCACGCGTTGACAACCGGGCATCCTGCAAGGCCGTCAGCACGGCGCCGCGCGCGGTTTCCAGGTTCAGCGAGAAGGTCGCGTCGTCGTCGGTCCGGAGGAACCAGCGCACCTGATCGAGATACGACGAGGCGAACGTCATGATCAGGTCGCGAATGACCTCGTCGGACAGCGCTTTCTGCCAACACATCAACGCGACGCTGGCAGCGAACCGCTGCAGGTCCCAGGTGAAATGGCCGACGAACGCCTCGTCGAAGTCGTTGACGTCGAAAATGAGAACCCCGGCGCCATCCATGTAGGTGCCGAAGTTCTCGGCGTGCAGGTCACCCTGGATCCACACGCGCGAGGTCCGCTCGTCCGCCCACCGGTCCTCGCGGTCTGCGACGTCGGCGTAGAACACGCACGCGCTCCCGCGGTAGAAGGCGAACGGCTCAGCCGCCATCTTGCGGAACTTCGTTCGGAACGCGTCGGGATCGGCCCTCATCAGGTCCGAGAACGCGTCGACGAGGCAGTTGACGATGACTGATTCACGTTCCTCCTGCATGAGACGAGGAGTACCCCAAACAGATGTCACCGATCACCGCCACACTGCGGGCATGCTCGATCTGGTCCTGCCGCTGGAGTGCGGCGGCTGCGGCGCACGCTCGACGCGGTGGTGCGACATCTGCGCCAAAGACCTGGCCGTCAAGCCAGACGAACCGCACCTCGTCAGCCCTCGCGTCGACCCCGGCATACCCGTCTTCTCGCTCGGCCGCTATGCGGGCGCACGTCGCCAAGCGATCGTCGCCGTCAAGGAGCATGGCCGCGCCGACCTCGTCGAGCCGCTCGGCGGCGCGCTCGGCGCGGGGCTGGATCACATGCTGACCTGGGGCGTCGTCGAGACGCCGCTCACCGTGGTGCCTGCACCGACACGTCGGTGGGCGGCCAGGCGCCGCGGCGGGGACCCGGTCACCCGCATCACCCTTGCCGCGACCTCCGGGGAGCCCGACGTCACCGTGGTTCCAGCGCTGCGCACGCGAGCCTTCGTCGCCGATTCTGCAGGCCTCTCCAGCGCCGACCGCCAGCGCAACATCGCGGGCCGGGTGAAGCTGGTACGCCCCGCCGGCCTCTTGGCAGGGGACGTCGTGGTCGTCGATGACGTCGTGACGACGGGCGCCACCGCGTCTGAATCTGTCCGTGTCCTGCAGCGGGCCGGCGTAGCTGTGGCGGCTGTGCTGGCTATCGCCACTGCCTGACCGCCGGTGGTGACGGTCCCGGTAATTACTCCGGCATCAAGGGGATGTGAAGAACTGAAAACAGGTCCTGAAAACTCAGTGGATTTTGTGGCACGACCGGGTGAACACGGACTACCGTCGGGATCAACCACCCGTGAATGCCTCACGGCGGCGCATCACCAACCAGCGCCGGCATCGCCCACCAGCGGTAGGAGGTGAGTAGACGACACCTTGCACCGGCGGGCCGCGACTAAGGCATAAGACATGCAGGTCCCCTCGGCGCGTATCCACATCCAGCCGGGCACGCTGACGCGTGCGGACGCGAAAGAGAAACGAGTTGCCAAGTATGTCAACCCATTCCATTGGCTCGGACCAATCAACGCTGGCCACCGACGAGACGCCCGAAGCCGAACCGCGAGCCGAGATCGTCGTCAAGGGTCGCAACGTCGAGATTCCCGAGCACTTCCGCATCTACGTCTCAGACAAACTCTCTCGCCTGGAACGACTCGACCGCACCATCTACCTCTTCGACGTCGAGCTGGACCATGAACGCAATCGGCGCCAGCGCAAGAACTGTCAGCACGTCGAGATCACCGCGCGCGGCCGCGGCCCGGTAGTCCGGGGTGAGGCCTGCGCCGACAGCTTCTACGCCGCGCTGGAGTCCGCGGTCTGCAAACTCGAGAATCGACTCCGGCGCAGCAAGGACCGTCGCAAGATCCATTACGGCGACAAGACCCCCGTTTCGCTGGCCGAGGCGACCGCGATCGGCCCCATGCCCGACACCCTCAACGGTTCCGGATCGGAATCACCGCAGGTGGACGCGGCCATGCTGGACGACCACGAACCTGGACGCATCGTGCGCACCAAGGAGCACCCGGCCACACCGATGACCACCGACGACGCCCTGTCGCAGATGGAGCTGGTCGGCCACGATTTCTTCCTGTTCCATGACAAGGAGAGCGACAAACCGTGTGTGGTGTACCGCCGCCACGCCTACGACTACGGGTTGATCCGGCTCGCGTAGCCGGTGGGCTGATTCGGCTGGCCTGACGCGTCTAGGCAGCGCGGCGTGCCACGTCGCTACCATGGGTTGAGCTCTATCAGATCCAACCCATTTGGAAAGCCTGAGGAATAGCGTGCTGGATAAGTTGCTCCGTCTCGGTGAAGGCCGCATGGTCAAGCGCCTCAAGGGGGTGGCTCAGTACGTCAACACCCTGTCCGACTCCGTGGAGAAGCTCTCCGACGCCGAGCTGCGGGCCAAGACGGACGAGTTCAGAAAGCGGTACGAGGGCGGCGAGAGCCTCGATGATCTGCTGCCGGAGGCGTTCGCCGTCGCTCGTGAGGCGGCGTGGCGCGTGTTGGACCAGCGCCATTTCGACGTCCAGGTGATGGGTGGCGCCGCGCTGCACTTCGGCAACGTCGCGGAGATGAAGACCGGTGAAGGCAAGACCCTTACCTGTGTGTTGCCTGCCTATCTGAACGCGCTGGCCGGCAACGGTGTGCACGTCGTCACGGTCAACGACTACCTCGCCAAACGTGACGCCGAGTGGATGGGCCGCGTGCACCGATTCCTCGGCCTCGATGTCGGCGTCATCCTGTCCGGCCTGACGCCCGACGAGCGACGCGTCGCCTATGGCGCCGACATCACCTACGGCACCAACAACGAATTCGGCTTCGACTATCTGCGCGACAACATGGCGCACTCCCTGGAGGACCTGGTCCAGCGGGGCCACAACTTCGCGATCGTCGACGAGGTCGACTCGATCCTCATCGACGAGGCCCGTACCCCGCTGATCATCTCGGGCCCGGCAGATGGCGCGTCGAACTGGTACACCGAGTTCGCGCGGCTCGCCCCGCTGATGGAGAAGGACGTCCACTACGAGGTCGACATCCGCAAGCGGACCATCGGCGTGCACGAGATCGGCGTCGAATTCGTCGAGGATCAGCTCGGCATCGACAACCTCTACGAGGCCGCCAACTCCCCGCTCGTCAGCTACCTCAACAACTCGATCAAGGCCAAAGAGTTGTTCACGCGCGACAAGGACTACATCGTGCGCGACGGCGAGGTGATCATCGTCGACGAGTTCACCGGCCGCGTGCTGGTCGGGCGCCGCTACAACGAGGGCATGCACCAGGCGATCGAGGCCAAGGAGCACGTCGAGATCAAGGCCGAGAATCAGACGCTGGCCACCATCACGCTGCAGAACTACTTCCGCCTCTACGACAAGCTCGCCGGCATGACGGGCACCGCCCAGACCGAGGCGTCCGAGCTGCACGAGATCTACAAGCTCGGTGTGGTCAGCATCCCGACCAACAAGTCGATGATCCGCGACGACCAATCGGACCTGATCTACAAGACCGAAGAGGCCAAGTACATCGCGGTCGTCGACGACGTCAGCGAGCGGTACGAGAAGGGTCAGCCGGTGCTGATCGGCACCACCAGTGTGGAGCGCTCGGAGTACCTGTCTCGTCAGTTCACCAAGCGCCGCATCCCGCACAACGTGCTCAACGCCAAGTATCACGAGCAGGAGGCCAGCATCATCGCCGAGGCCGGGCGCCTGCGCGCGATCACGGTGGCCACCAACATGGCCGGCCGCGGTACCGACATCGTGCTCGGCGGCAACGTCGACTTCCTGGTCGACAAGAAGCTGCGCGACCAGGGTCTGGACCCGGTCGAAACGCCTGAGGACTACGAAGCGGCGTGGCACAAGCTGCTGCCCCAGGTGAAGGCGGAGGCGGCCGACGAGGCCGAGGGCGTGCGAGCGGTCGGCGGTCTCTACGTGCTCGGCACCGAACGCCATGAGTCCCGCCGTATCGACAACCAGCTGCGCGGTCGCTCGGGCCGCCAGGGCGATCCGGGCGAGTCCCGGTTCTATCTCTCACTCGGTGACGAGCTCATGCGGCGGTTCAACGGTGCGACGCTGGAGTCGCTGCTGACCCGGCTGAACCTGCCCGACGATGTGCCGATCGAGGCCAAGATGGTCAGCCGCGCGATCAAGAGCGCGCAGACGCAGGTCGAGCAGCAGAACTTCGAGGTCCGCAAGAACGTCCTGAAGTACGACGAAGTGATGAACAAGCAGCGCATGGTCATCTACGACGAGCGCCGCCGGATCCTGGAGGGCGAGAACCTCGCCGACCAGGCTCACAAGATGCTCATCGACGTGGTGACGGCCTACGTGAACGGTGCGACCGCCGAGGGCTACTCCGAGGATTGGGACCTCGAGCAGCTGTGGACCGCGCTGAAGCAGCTGTACCCCGTGGGCATCGACCATCACGACCTCATCGACTCCGACGCCGTCGGCGAGCCCGGCGAGCTGACCCGCGAAGAGCTGCTCGACGCGCTGATCAAGGACGCGGAGCGCGCGTACGCGGTCCGCGAGAAGGAGCTCGAGGAAATCGCCGGCGAGGGCGCGATGCGTCAGCTGGAACGCAACGTGTTGCTCAACGTGGTCGACCGCAAGTGGCGCGAGCATCTCTACGAGATGGACTACCTCAAGGAGGGCATCGGCCTGCGCGCGATGGCGCAGCGCGACCCGCTGGTCGAGTACCAGCGTGAGGGCTACGACATGTTCATCGGCATGCTCGATGCCATGAAGGAGGAGTCGGTCGGCTTCCTGTTCAACGTGTCGGTCGAAGCCGCGCCCGCACCGGCGGTGGCGCCGGTCGCCGCGCCGCAGGGACTCGCGGAGTTCGCGCAGGCCGCCGCTGCCAAGGCTCAGGAGGGCACCCAGGGTGGAGTCGCCACCAAGGAGCGTCCGGCGCCGACCGGCATACAAGCCAAGGGAATTGACAACGAACCGCCACCGATGACCTACAGCGGCCCTGCCGAGGACGGGTCAACCGAGGTCAGGCGCACGGGCGGGGGCGGTAAGCATGCCGCATCCACCGGCTCACGCAGGGAACGGCGGGAGGCCGCGCGTCAGCAGGCCCGCGAAACCAAGCGGCGCGGCTAGGGCGGGTCGCCGGCTCAGCCGATCTGCAGAGCGACGATGCGCCAGCGATCCCGGTAAAGCTCGATGCGTGCGGCCAGCGCACGCACCCGCGGCCCATTGGTGAACGTCCCGAACACCTCGGCTTCGGTGCCGTCGGTGCCGTCGACGATGCGCAGCCGCACCCGGTGCAGCCTCGCGACGGTGCGCACCCCTGTCGTGCGATCGTTCCGACTATGCGAGGACCGGCTCAACTCGATGACCGTGTCGATCAGCGCGGGCGCCAGCAGTGGCCGCAGCTGCGCCACCGGCCTGCGCCGATCGATCACCTCGAGCACCCTTCGCAACGCGGCATCGGCGAACATGACGGCGGTGCGCGGCGGATCCGCTTCCCGAACCGCCGCCCCGTATCGCGCGGGCGACGACGGCCGCGAGGCACGACGGTGCAGCACCGGCTTCGATCGGCATGCCGCCAAGCCGACGGGCTGCGGCTCGTAGTCGACTACCGGCGATACCAATGGTGCACCCGGCTTAGGGGTCGGGGGTGTGGTCATGAAATGCTCTCCGGCGATTGACGGGGCAGGGACGGCATCTGCCGGAGAGTTGCAGACCTGTTCATGATCGCACGGTTTGCAGTGGGTTCTCTGCACCCGTGCTGCGCAGCGACAGGATTGGTCGCTACGTTGGTAATCAGAACCACCGCGGCCGAGAACCGCGTAGTCAACGAGGGGGCGTCGCGGCGATGGTGACCAGGTTGTCGGCCTCCGACGCGGCGTTCTTCCGTATGGAGAACACGTCGACGCCGATGTATGTGGGGTCGCTGTCGATTCTGCGCAAGCCGCGCAATGGACTGAGCTACGAAACCCTGCTCGAAACCGTCGAGCAGCGGCTCCCACAGATTCCGCGCTACCGCCAGAAGGTTCGCGAAGTGACCCTCGGACTGGCGCGCCCCGTCTGGGTGGACGACCCCGACTTCGATATCACCTACCACATTCGCCGTTCGGCCCTGCCGTCTCCGGGCAGCGACAACCAGCTGCACGAACTGATCGCACGGCTGGGCTCCCGGCAGTTGGACAAGTCCAGGCCCCTGTGGGAGATGTACCTGATCGAGGGTCTGGCCAAGAACCGGATCGCGATCTACACCAAGTCGCATCAGGCGCTGGTGAACGGGATGACGGCGCTGGAGATCGGACACGTCATCGCCGACCGCACGCAGAAGCGCCCGGAGTTCGGTGAGGATATCTGGATTCCGGCGCGCGAACCCAGTGACCGCGGACTGCTGTTCGGCGCCGTCGGCGAATGGGTAACCCGTCCCGCCGAACAAATCGGGGAGCTGCGCTCGGCGGTCACCGGTGTCGTCACCAATGCCGGTCAACTGGCCGACGTCGGCAGGCGATTCGTCGACGTGGTCCGTACCGCCGCGCGTGGCACCGCGCCGAACAGCCCGCTGAACACCACGGTGTCCCGCAACCGCCGGTTCGCGGTGGCCAGCGGCGACCTGGAGGATTTCCGCCTGGTCCGGGCCCGGTACGACTGTGACGTCAACGACGTGGTGCTCGCGGTGGTGGCGGGTGCGTTGAGAAACTGGCTGCTGTCCCGCGGCGAGCCGGTTTCGGCGACCACGACGATGCGCGCGATGGCCCCGATGTCGGTCTACCCCGACGCCGACCTCGACACGACGGGGCCCGGCCAGGCGATCAGCGAGGTATCGCCGTTCCTCGTGGATCTTCCGGTAGGGGAGGGCAATGCGGTCGTCCGGCTGTCGCAGATCGCGCACACCACCGAGTCGCACCCCACCGCCGCCAGTTTGGTCGACGCCAGGACCATTGTCACGTTGTCGGGCTTCGCGCCACCGACGTTGCACGCCATGGGCATTCGCGTGGCAACGGGCTTCTCGGCGCGCCAGTTCAACCTCCTGATCACCAATGTTCCTGGCGCGCAGAAGCAGATGTACGTCGCGGGCGCCAAGTTGCTCGAGACCTATTCGGTACCACCGCTATTGCACAACCAGGTCCTTGCCATCGGTGTGACGTCGTACAACGGCATGCTCTATTTCGGTATCAACGCCGACCGCGACGCGATGAGCGACGTCGACATGCTGCCGGCCCTGTTGCGCGAATCGCTGGATGAATTGCTCGAAGCCGCACGATGAACGGTCGCATTTCTGATCTTGGTTGAAATTCAGCCGCGGTGGGAATGGCTCATCGGTGAGCATCGACGCCGAGCACCCAAAACCGAAGACGTCCATCCGGCGGACCCTCTCGTCGCCCACTGACCGGGTCGTTCCGCATCCAGTCCTGGATGTACCCGTCGAAGAAGCCGCGTACACGCGGTCGCGCGGAGTGGACTGGGTCGTCTTCGGGGTCACCGCAGTCATCGCGGTCGGGTTTCTGGTCTGGGGCTTCGTCAGCACCCCGTCGCTGGCCGACGCGTCGGGCAGCGCGCTGACCTGGGTCATGGACAACACCGGTTGGTTGTTCGTCCTGACGGGCTCGGGGTTCGTGGTTTTCGTGCTCTGGCTGGCGCTCGGCCGCTACGGAACCATCCCGCTGGGCCGCGACGATGAGGAGCCCGAGTTCAACGGAGTGTCCTGGATCGCCATGATGTTCTCCGCAGGCATGGGGATCGGGCTGATGTTCTTCGGTGTCGCCGAGCCCCTGACGCACTTCACCACCCCGCCGCCGGGAACCGGCGACGCGGGTAATCCGGAGGCGGTCCAGAACGCATTGGCGACCACGCTGTTCCACTGGACCCTGCACCCCTGGGCGATCTACGCGGTCGTCGGGCTGGCGATCGCGTACGGCGTGTACCGGAAGGGCCGGCTACAGCTGATCAGCGCGGCGTTCGAGCCGCTGCTGGGCGCACGCGCAAATGGCCCGTGGGGCAAGGTCATCGACATGTTGGCGATCTTCGCCACGCTGTTCGGATCAGCGGCATCGCTCGGGCTGGGGGCGCTGCAGATCCGTAGCGGCCTGCAGATCGTCGGCGGAATCGGCGAATCCGGCAACACGATCCTGATCGTGATCATCACCGTGCTGACAATCGCGTTCGTACTGTCCGCGGTGTCGGGGATCGCCCGCGGCATCCAATGGTTGTCGAACATCAACATGGTACTGGCCGTCTCGCTGGCGCTGTTCGTATTCGTCGTCGGCCCAACGGTTTTCATCCTCAACCTGATGCCGACCGCGATGGCCAGCTACCTGGGCGACATAGCGATGATGTCCGCGCGCACCGGGGCCGAGGGCGCCGAGGTGAACACCTGGCTGCAGGCGTGGACCATCTTCTACTGGGCATGGTGGGTGTCCTGGACGCCGTTCGTCGGCATGTTCATCGCACGGATCTCGCGTGGGCGCACCATCCGGCAGTTCGTCGCGGGGGTGCTGCTGGTGCCCAGCCTGGTTTCGCTGGTGTGGTTCGCGGTCTTCGGTGGAGCCGCGATCAAGCTCCAGCAGGAAGGCGTCGACCTCGCGGGCGAGGGCAGCATCGAGGCGCAGCTGTTCGGTCTGCTCGACCAATACCCGATAGCGACGGTCGCGAGCGTTCTGGTGATGGTGCTGGTCGCGATCTTCTTCGTCTCCGGCGCGGACGCAGCGTCGATCGTGATGGGTTCGCTATCCGAACGGGGGACCATCAAACCGGGCCGGGGCACCGTCATCTTCTGGGGTGTCGCGATGGGAGCGGTGGCGGCCGTGATGCTGCTGGTCGGCGGAGAAGACGCGCTGAAGGGGCTGCAGACCATCACCATCATCGCGGCTTTGCCCTTCCTGCTCGTCATGGTCGGCCTGGCGGTCGCGCTGGTGAAAGACCTGCGCAACGACCCGAAGGTGGTGCGGCGGCAGTACGCGTCCGAAGCGGTCAACAACGCCGTCGTCAGCGGGGTCACACAGCACGGCGACGATTTCGTGATCGTGGTCGAGAAGGATCCCGAAGCCGGCAAGAGCGGAGCCGGTTAACCTTCGGACGTGCGCGTCTACGTCCCAGCGACCCTGGCCATGTTGCAGCAGCTCGTCGCGGACCAAATGTTGCACGCCCGCAGCGGAACGGCGTTCGCGGTGACGCCGACGCTGCGCGAGGCCTATGCCCAGGGCGACGACGACGAATTGGCCGACGTGGCGCTGCGTGAGGCGGCACTCGCGTCGCTGCGACTGCTCGCAGGGGAGGGCGCATCGGACATGCCGTCGCGCCGGGCGGTGGTGGTGGCCGAGGCCGGTGACCTGACACCTCGGCCCGATCTCGACGACGCGGTGGTGCGGCTGTCCGGCCCGATCGCATTCAGCGACGTGATCGCGGCGTACGTCGACAACGCCGATGCCGAGCCCGCGGTGGTGGCCGCAATCGAGGCCGTCGACGACGCTGACCTGGGTGACGAAGACGCCGAGTTCGTGGTCGGCGATGCCCAAGACCATGACTTGGCCTGGTACGCCCCGCAGGAGCTGCCGTTCCTGCTCGAGCTGCTGTGACGGCGGTAACTGTATTGAGTACGGGACCGTAAGTTACGGTACCGTAGGTTGCGTGGCCAAGAACTCGATAAAGATCTCGGCTAATGTCGCCGACACGGCCCGAGCGGGTGTCGTCGGTGAGAAGCACCCGGCCTGGCATGCGCTGCGTACCGTCGCTCAGCGGATCACCACACCACTGCTACCCGACGACTACCTCAAACTCGCCAACCCGCTGTGGTCGGCGCGTGAACTGCGCGGCCGAGTGGTGGAAGTGCGCCGCGAGACCGAGGATTCGGCGACCCTCGTCATCAAGCCGGGGTGGGGCTTTTCCTTCAACTACCAACCGGGCCAGTACATAGGCATCGGACTGCTGGTCGACGGACGCTGGCGTTGGCGGTCGTACTCGCTGACCTCGAGCCCGGTCACGGCCGGCGCCACGGGACCGGTGATTTCCAGGTCGAGGCGCACGATCACGATCACGGTCAAGGCCATGCCCGAGGGATTCCTTTCGACCCACCTCGTCGGCGGGGTCGCACCCGGCACGATCGTGCGACTGGCCGCACCGCAGGGCAACTTCGTGATGCCCGACCCGGCTCCGGCGAAGGTGCTGTTCATCACCGGCGGTTCGGGCATCACCCCGGTGATGTCGATGCTGCGTACCCTGACCCGTCGCGATCAGATCACCGATATCGTCCACTTGCATTCGGCGCCAACGGAATCCGATGTGCTCTTCGCGACGGAGCTGGCGGACCTGCAGCGCGGTCATGAGGGGTACCGCTTACGACTGCGTGCCACCCGAACCGAGGGTCGCCTGGATCTGTCTCGCCTCGACCATGAGGTGCCCGACTGGCGCGAGCGCCACGTCTGGGCGTGCGGCCCCGAGGGCATGCTCGACGCCGCTGAGCGCGTGTGGTCGGCCGCGGGCATCGCCGATCAACTGCACCTGGAACGTTTCGCGGTGTCCAAGGCCGCGGCACACGGTCAGGGCGGCACCGTGGAGTTTGCACGCAGCGGTAAGACCGTGACGGTGGACGCCGCGACGCCGTTGATGGATGCCGGCGAGGGTGCCGGTGTGCGGATGCCATTTGGCTGCCGGATGGGCATCTGCCAATCCTGTGTCGTGGGCCTGCTCGACGGGCACGTCCGTGACCTGCGTACGGGCGCCGAACACGAGCCGGGCACCCGGATACAGACCTGTGTTTCCGCAGCTTCGGGCGACTGCGTACTGGACGTATAAGGTTTACCGACCAGTAACCTACGGGTACGTAGGTTACGATAACGTAGGTATTTGAGAGGAGGTTTGACGATGGCAATCACTGACGTTCCTGAATTCGCGCATCTGTCCGAAGCGGACATCGAGAGTCTGGCTGTTGAGCTGGATTCCATCCGCCAGGACATCGAAGACTCCCGCGGCGAGCGCGACTCGCGCTACATCCGCCGCACCATCGCCGCCCAGCGTGCTCTCGAGTTGGCGGGTCGACTGACGCTGGCCGCGAGCTCGCGCCGCTCGGCGTGGTGGGCGGGCACCGTCACCCTGGGCGTGGCCAAGATCATCGAGAACATGGAAATCGGCCACAATGTCATGCACGGCCAGTGGGATTGGATGAACGATCCCGAGATTCACTCCTCGACGTGGGAGTGGGACATGAGCGGGTCGTCCAAGCACTGGCGCTTCACCCACAACTTCATGCATCACAAGTACACAAACATCCTGGGCATGGACGACGACGTGGGCTACGGCGTCATTCGGGTCACGCGCGACGCGAAGTGGAAGCCGTTCAACCTTTACGGCAACCTGCTCTTCAACACCCTGCTGGCCATCGGCTTTGAATGGGGTGTGGGGCTGCAGCACCTGGAGCTGGGCAAGATCGCCAAGGGCGGCGACGACCGTGCCGCAACGATGAAACGCGTGCGCGAGTTCGGCGTGAAGGCCGGCCACCAGGTCGCCAAGGATTACGTGGTGTGGCCGGCGCTGACGTCGCTGTCCCCGGGTGCGACTTTCATGTCGACGCTGAAGGCCAACGCGGTTGCCAACGTCATCCGCAATGTGTGGGCCAACGCCGTGATCTTCTGCGGCCACTTCCCCGACGGCGCAGAGAAATTCACCAAGACCGACATGGTCGGCGAGAGCAAGGGTCAGTGGTACCTGCGCCAGATGCTGGGCAGTGCCAACTTCGAAGCGGGTCCTGCACTGCGGTTCATGAGCGGCAACCTGTCCCATCAGATCGAGCATCACCTGTACCCGGACCTGCCGAGCAACCGGTACGAGGAGATCTCGATCCGGGTGCGCCAGTTGTGCGACAAGTACGACCTGCCGTACACGACGGGCAACTTCCTCGTGCAGTACGGCAAGACGTGGCGCACCATCGCCAAGTTGTCGCTGCCGGACAAGTACCTGCGCGCCACCCGCGACGATGCACCGGAGACCCGCAGTGAGCGGATGTTCGACGAACTCGAGCCCGAGCAGCGACGTGGGCTCAAGTCGGCGATCTCCGCAGTGCGCGCACGACGTCGCGAGAAGCGGCTGCAAAGCGGGCGGGAACTCGCCGCCTGATCTGATCGACCGAGAAAGCCCTTCCCGTTTCGGGGAGGGCTTTTTCGTGTCCGCCGATCGGGGGACACGCGAATCCCCCGGTGGACCGGCTGATCGCCCGACATACACCGACACCAGGAGGCGGCAATCTTGAGTCATCGCAGGCACACCCCGGCGATATGGCCGAAAGCCAACTCACACAGGAGTATCGACATGAAGAACCACACCTTCGCCAAGACCGTCGCCCGCATCGCACTGCCGCTGGCCATCGGCGCCGCCGCGCTGGGCATGGCCGGCATCGCCAACGCCCAGACCCAAGAACCGGTCGGCCCCGGCTACCAGTACGCCCCCACGACCACCGCGCACCCCGCCCCCCAGGCGCCCACCACCCATCACGGCGTGGGCCGTGTCGAGGAAATGGTCCCCGGCTATCACCGCTGAGCCCACACCTTCAGAGGCCCTCTCCGCAAGGAGAGGGCCTCGCTCTTTTCAGTGACCCTCCCGCAGCGCCGCCAGCAGTCGGCGCGCGGCGGCGACCCGAACGGCGGCGGGACCGGTCAGCGTGTCGAGTGCACATTCGGGGTCGGCAGGCGGGCCCATGTGGCCGCAGCCCCTCGGGCAGTCGTTGATCGCCTCGGCCAGATCGGAGAAAGCGAGCATCACATCATCGGGTTCGATGTGTGCCAGGCCGAATGACCGGATCCCGGGAGTGTCGACCACCCAGCCACCGACACTCAGCGGGAGCGCGACTGATTGCGTCGAGGTATGCCTGCCCCGGCCCATGTCCGTCACCTCGCCTGTTGCCCGATCCGCCTCCGGGACAAGGCGATTCACCAACGTCGACTTACCGACCCCGGAATGTCCGAGGAGTACCGTTATCTTGCCGGCGAGCAGCGGGGCCACGGCGTCCAGTGGATCGTCTCTTCCGGCGGTCGTGACTGTGAGATCAAGGTCGGCGAATTCGGCGGCGAACGGCTCGGGGGGTGCGAGGTCGGTCTTGGTCAGGCACAGAATGGGTTCCAGGCCGCCGGCGTATGCGGCGATGAGTGCGCGCTGCACCAGACCTGTGCGCGGCGGCGGGTCGGCGAGAGCGACCACGATCAGCAGCTGATCGGCGTTGGCGACGACGACGCGTTCGGTTGGATCGGTGTCATCGGCGGTGCGGCGCAACACCGTTCGCCGCTCGCCGCGTCGGACGATGCGAGCCAGCGTGTCCTGCTTGCCCGAGACGTCGCCGACGATGCCGACGTCGTCGCCGACGACGATGGGCGTGCGCCCCAGTTCGCGCGCTCGCATGGCGGTGACCAGGCGGTCGGGGTCGTGGTCGAGCGCACATCCCCACCGGCCGCGGTCGACGGTGACGACCATGGCTTCGTGGGCGTCGGCGTGATCCGGGCGGTTCTTGGTGCGCGGCCGCGATCCTCTGCCCGGACGGACCCGGACGTCGGACTCATCGTACTCGCGAGGGCTCAATCGCCCGCCAGCATGTCGGCCCACATCTGCGGGAAGTCGGGCAGCGTCTTCGCGGTGGTGCCGATGTCGTCGACCTCGACGCCGTCGACGCGCAACCCCACGATGGCTCCGGCGGTGGCCATCCGGTGATCGGCGTACGATCGCCACAGCCCGCCATGCAGCGGACTCGCGGTGATCAGCAGACCGTCGGGCGTCTCCTCACATTTTCCGCCGAGGCCGTTGATCTCTGCGGAAAGTGCTGCAAGCCGGTCGGTTTCGTGCCCGCGCAGATGCGCGACACCGCGTAGCTGCGACACCGACCCGTCTGGGGCGACGGCAGCGAGCGCGGCCACCGCAGGTGTCAGCTCACCCACGTCGTGAAGATCGACGTCGATGCCCGTATAGGACTCGGGTCCCTGCACCTCGAGATACGAATCACCTTGGCGGACAACTGAGCCCAGGTTCTTGAGAACCCTCAGGATCGTGTCGGCGGGCTGGATGCTGGCCGGCGGCCACCCGATGATGCGGACGGCGCCTCCGGAGACCACCGCGGCAGCCAGGAACGGGACCGCGTTGGAGAGGTCGGGCTCGACGATCCAGTGCCTGGCGGCGATCGGGCCGGGGGAGACGTGCCACCGGTTGGGGAGCGTGTCGTCGACGTCGACTCCGGCGTCGCGAAGCATGGCGATCGTCATCGCGATGTGCGGGGCCGAGGGCACCGACTCCCCGGTGTGCACGATGGTCAAGCCTTCGGTGAACGCCGCACCGGAGAGCAGCAGACCCGACACGAACTGTGAGGACGACGATGCGTCGATCTCGACCGTCCCGCCCGCCACTGACCCGGACCCGTGGACGGTGAACGGCAGCGCGTCACCCTCGACGTCGACACCGAGATTGCGCAGAGCATTGAGCAGCGGAGCGATGGGCCGGGACCGGGCCTGCTCGTCGCCGTCGAACGTCACCGTCGTCGTGCTCAGCGCCGCCACCGGTGGTACGAACCGCAGGACGGTGCCGGCCAGGCCGCAGTCGATGCGGGTGCCCGGCTGCGGGTCGATCGCGCCGCTGAGGGTCAGTTCGGTGTCGGCGCCGTCGACCGTGACACCGAGCGCGGCGACCGCGCCGATCATCAGATCGGTGTCGCGACTGCGCAGCGCGCCGCTGATCGTCGACGTGCCGTTCGCCGTCGCCAGCGCCGCCAGCACCAGCGCGCGATTGGTCAGCGATTTGGACCCCGGCACGGCGACCGTCGCATGCACGGGACGTGAGGTCGACGGTGCCTGCCAGTTGCTCACGGCTCTATCCTGCCTTGTCGGTTCGGCGTGCCAACATGGGATATATGTGTGGACGATTCGCGGTGACCACCGATCCGGCGTTGTTGGCCGAGAAGATCCAGGCGATCGACGAGAGCGTGGCGGCGGCCAAGAAGGACGCGCCGGCCGCCAATTACAACGTCGCGCCCACGACGACGATCAACACCGTCGTGAAACGGCACAGCGAGCCCGACGACGAGTCGACCCGTCGGCTGCGGTCGATGCGCTGGGGTCTCGTCCCGCCGTGGGCCAAGACCGCCGAAGACGGCGGTCCGGACATCAAGGGACCGCTGTTGATCAACGCGCGTTCGGAAAAACTCACCACCTCGCCCGTCTTCCGGAACTCGGCGAAGAGCAAGCGGTGCCTCATACCGATGGACGGTTGGTACGAATGGCGGCCCAACGGAGAGGCTTCGTCTTCCAAGGCCCGCAAGGCGGCTCCCAAGACGCCGTTCTACATGTACGGCGGCGATGGTGAGCCGCTGTTCATGGCCGGTCTGTGGTCGACGTGGCGCCCCCGGGACGCGCCGAAGGACTCGGCGCCGTTGTTGAGTTGCACCATCATCACCACCGACGCCGCGGGCCCACTGGCCGAGATCCACGACCGGATGCCGCTGACCATCAGTGAACCCGACTGGGACCGCTGGCTCGACCCGGACGCGCCGATCGACGAGGGGCTGCTGCGTGGCCATGGTGACCTGGACCGGATCGAGATCCGTGAAGTGTCCCGGCTGGTCAACAGCATTCGCAACAATGGCCCCGAGTTGATCGAGCCCGCCGAGCCCGAACCCGAACAGGCCACGCTGCTGTAGCGGACTTTCCGGCATATACCGCCGCTCAAGGCGGAATAGCCATTAACATAGCTGCATGCTCGCGGCTGCCAGGAAGGTCCTCGCCTTCGAGATGACCATCGCCGAGTGGATCGGTACCGGGGCGATGCTCGCGGTTCCCTACCTGCTCATCGGCATGGCGTGGACGGCTATCGTCGGCGACCAGATCGGCTGGGACGGGTCCGCGCGGATCATGTCGATTCTCGCATCGATCGCCTCGTGGCCGGTGTTGATCGTCCCGGCAGTGTGCACGATATGACCGCTGAACGCTGCCGCATCACCATCCGCAGGCGCACGCCCAGGTGGGACCCCGACGAACAGGTCACCGCGGCCGATGCAATGGATTTCTGGTCGTTCGCCGCGGGAGCGGCCAACGTCATCATGCAGCTGTCGCGTCCCGGGGTGGGCTACGGCGTCGTCGAAAGCAAGGTGGACTCGGGCAATCTGCTCAAGCATCCGTGGAAGCGGGCGAGGACGACGTTCCAATACCTCGCGGTCGCGATCATTGGCACGCCGCGGGACCGCGCGGCTTTCCGTGAGGCCGTCAACGGTGCGCATCGGCACGTCAAGTCCACCCCGGACAGCCCGGTGCGTTACAACGCTTTTGACCGCGACCTCCAGATGTGGGTGGCGGCGTGCCTGTTCGTGGGACTGGAAGACACGTATCAACTACTGCGTGGTGAGATGACCGCTGAACAGGCCGAGCAGTTCTACCAGTCGGCATGGACGCTGGGCACGACGCTGCAGGTGACCGAGGACCAATGGCCGCCCACCCGAGCGGAATTCGATTCGTACTGGGCCACGGCGTGCACTCGGGTCAGCATCGATGATCACGTCCGCGGCTATCTGTTCGACCTGCTGAACCTGCACATGATCAACCCCGTGCTGGGCCTGCCATTCCGGCCGTTGCTCAAATTCCTCACCATCGGATTCCTGGCACCGGTCTTCCGTGATGCCATGGGTGTGCAGTGGGGTGATTTCCGGCAGTGGCTCTTCGAAAGTCTTTTCCTGGTAGTCGCTTTGGCGAACCGATTCCTGCCGGTGTTCGTCCGTCAGGGCGGCAGTTACGTCCTGCTGGCAGATGTGCGGCGCCGGGTGCGCCGAGAACGCGCGTTGGTGTGAGCATTCTGCGCCGGGTGCTGAGCCGGAAGGTGAGCGTGGCGGCGATGATCGAATTCGCGCTGTGGCTTGCGATTCCGTACCTGCTCATCGGGCTGGTGTGGGCTTTCTTCGACGCCGAGCAGGTGCAACTGTTCGACACCGCGTTCCGCGTCCGGTTGCCCGCCGGTTCCGAGATCCTGGCCTTCGTCCAGACTGCGGTCATGTGGCCTCAGCTCATGCTCGGTGCCCACGTCTGCGCAGCGTGAAAGGGGCAAGCCTCGCCGTCCACTAATACCGAGAAATCCTCGGTATTGATAGAGTATTGCTCGTGCCTCGAACAAGCGTGGACGCACGGGCCCGATTGTTGAACGTGGCGCGCCGGCGGTTCGCGATCAATGGGGCACTTTCAGCGACCTTGGACGAGGTGCGGCGCGAGGCCGAGGTGAGCGTCGGCGCGCTCTATCACCACTTTCCCGACAAGCTGTCGCTGGCGACCGCCGTCTACGCGCAATTGATGAGCGAGTACCAGGCGGGGTTCACCACGATGCTGCGCGAACACGCTACGGCCGAGGGAGGTATTCGTGGCGGTGTGAGGTATCACCTGCGATGGGTGACCGCACACCGCGGCGAGGCCGCGCTGTTGCTGGGTTCCCGGCTGGACAGTGACGAGCTGCGGCATTGCAACAGCGTGTTTTTCGAGGCGGTCCGGGACTGGTGGCGCCCGCACCAGGCTTACGGGGCGCTAAGACCGCTGGATATCGGGATCACCGCCGCGCTGTGGCTCGGGCCTGCACAGGAGTTCTCGCGCTATTGGGTGGCGGGCTCAGCGGCCAGGCTTCCGCGCGGCGCCGTCGATACGTTCGCTGATGCAGCCTGGACGGCGTTGCGCGCCAATGAAACTGAGGAGTAACCACCATGAAGAGCGAAGCCGATTCCCTGTACCGGCGGTTGCTGGCCGAAGGCGACGCCACTGACGCTCCGGAACGGGTGCGGGTGGACCGCCGCGGTGACCGAGCGGTCGTCACGCTCGACGAGCCGCAGCGGCTAAACGTGCTCTCCGCGCCGCTGGTACGACAACTGCGTCGGGCGCTGACCGCCCTGGATGCCGACCCCGACGTGCGATCCATCGTCATCACCGGTTCCGATCCGGGTTTCAGCGCCGGCGGCGACCTGAAGATGATGGGCGCGGCCATCGAGAACCGCGATGCCCCGGAGGGCGGCGCCGACGTATGGCGTTGGATCAGACGGGAATTCGGCGGCATCGCCCGGCTCATCGCCGGTTCGGACACCCTGTTCGTCGCCGCGCTCAACGGCCCCGCTGCCGGTGTCGGATTGGCGTGGGCGATGACGTGCGACCTCGTCATCGCCAGTGAACGGGCCGTGATCGTGCCCGCCTTCGGTCGGCTTGGACTCATTCCTGAGGTCGGGACCAGTTGGGCGCTGACCCGACGGCTGGGCTATCAGGGAGCGTTGGCGTTCTACCTGCGCGGCGAGCACATCGATGCTGAGACCGCCTTGCGTCTTGGGCTGGTGCAGCAGGTGGTCGCTCACGGCGAGCTGCTGAACGCGGCCGACGAATGGTGCTCGCGCATCGCTGACATGCCCCCGCATGCGATGGCGATGACGAAGCCGCTGCTGCGCGCCGCCGCCGACGCAAGCTGGAATGACGCGCTCACCTTCGAAGAGTTCGCCGAACCGACGTGCTTCACCACCGCGGCCTTCGCGGACAACGTGCACGGCATGCTCGGCGGTCGCCAACGGACATCGTCGTAGCGCGAAGACATGGCCCCCGCGCGTGCCACGATGGCGCGGTGAGCTTTCAGGTCACCGCGCCGCCGCTGCCGCGGCCCGTGCTGTTCGACCAGTTCTGGAGCGACCTCACCTTCGTCCACTGGCCGGTCCAGCCGCAGCGCGTCGCGCACCTGTTTCCGCCGGGCACCCGCCCGGACGTGTTCTCCGACGGCCTCACCTATGTGGCGCTGGTGCCGTTCGTGATGCGCCACAGCGCGTTGGGCACGTCGCTGCGACTGCCGTACTTCGGACGCTTCGCCGAGACCAACATCCGGCTGTACTCGGTGGACGACGCCGGCCGACACGGCGTGCTCTTCAGGTCACTGGAGACCGAGCGACTGGCCGTGGTGGGGCTCACGCGAGCGCTGATGGGAGTTCCGTACACCTGGGCGAAGATGCGCGTCATCCAGCGCGACGGTGATATCACGTATACAAGTGAGCGGCGCTTGCCGACCAGGGGACTGCGCAGCAGACTCAGCGTTCGGATCGGCGACCCGGTGACGCCGACGCCGCTGGAGGTGTGGCTCACCGCGCGCTGGGGCGGGCACACCCGAAAGGCCGGACGCACGTGGTGGGTGCCCAACGAACATGGCGAGTGGCCGCTGCGCGAGGCACACATCCTCGACTTGGAGGATGATCTGCTCGCCGCGAGTGGAGTGGACGTCGTGGGCGAACGAATGCGCGGGCTGTACTCGCCGGGTGTGCATGCGCGCTTCGGAAGACCAACGAAGGTGAACTAGGGGCCGGCGTATCCGGGCGGGTTCGGTGTGTCCACCCACAGATCGACACCGAGTTCGGCACCGGGCACGCAGTCGTAGACCGACAGATCGGTGACCCCGGACTCCAGCAACACGTCCTCGCACAGCAGGGTGTTGCCGGTGTACTCGCGGGCCGGCTTGTTGAGGATCACGTACGCGGCATCGGAGTACACCTCCGGCTTGCGGGCCCGGCCCATGGCCTCGTCGCCGCCTAGCAGGTTCTGCACCGCCGCCGTCGCCACCATTGTGCGGGGCCACAGCGTATTGGAGGCGATGCCCGTATCGCGCATCTCCTCGGCAATTCCCAAGGCGCACAGCGTCATCCCGTATTTGGCCATCATGTAGGCCGTGGGCTTGAGCCACTTGGGCTCCAACCGGATCGGCGGCGACAGCGTCAGGATGTGCGGATTCTCGCGTCCCATCATGTGGGGAATGCACGCCTGCGACACCGAGTACGTGCCACGCACCTGGATCCCGTTCATCAGGTCGAACCGCTTGAGTGGGACCTCGGTCACCGAACCCAGGTTGATCGCCGAGGCGTTGTTGACGCAGATGTCGATCGCGCCGAACTGCGCGACCGCCGCCTCCACTGCCGATGCGACCGAGTCGCCGTCGCGGATGTCGCCGACGATCGGCAGCGCCTGGCCGCCCGCCTGCTCGATCTCCTTGGCCGCGGTGTAGACGGTGCCTTCGAGCTTGGGGTGTGGTTCGGCCGTCTTTGCGACCAGCGCGATGTTCGCGCCGTCGGCGGCCGCGCGCTTGGCGATCGCCAGCCCGATACCGCGGCTGGCTCCGGAGATGAACATGGTCTTCCCTGAGAGCGACATGGCCTCACCCTATGACTCCGGCCGACGCACCCCAGCGCGAACGTGGGTTACCGGCACACCTTTGGCCCCAAAAGCGTGCGGGTAACCCACGTTCGGCAGATGGTCAGGCGCGGATGGCGGCGGTCGTCGCGTTGGTCAGTGCGATCAGATCCCGCGGATGCACCGCGACGTCCCAGCCTCGCTTGCCCGCGCTGCACAGTATGCGATCCCAGGTCAGAGCCGACTCGTCGACAACTGTGGGCAGGGTCTTGCGCTGGCCGAACGGCGAGATCCCGCCGATCACGTATCCGGTCGAACGTTCGGCGGCCGCGCGTTCAGTCATCGTGGCCTTCGGCGCGCCCAGCGCGGTGGCGGTCGCCTTGAGCGAGAGCTTGGCGGGCACCGGCAACACGGCGACGCCGAGTCTGATGTCGCGGCCGCCGCTCCGGGGCCCCGCCGGCATTGCCACCACCAGCGTTTTGAACACTTGCTCAGGGTCGACGCCCTCCATGTGCGCCAGCGCGAACGCGGCCTCCTCGCCGAAAGACGAATTGCGGGGGTCGTGGTGGTACTGCAGGACCTCGTGGGGCACCCCGGCTGCCACCAGGACCGCGAGCGCAGGAGTTGCCGCACGAGTCACGGGCTCGAGCGTAGTGCGGGAACAAGCCCGGCCGGTGGCACTGTTATTGACGGGAGTTAGGGCTGCCAGCAGCGGCAGCCGGGAAAGATGTCCGTCTCAACCTCTACGATCGAAGGAGGGGTCAAGGTGCCAGCACTTGCCTTAGAGCGTCCGGTGGACCTGCCGGGCCTGTTTGGTGGCGCCGCAACAGAAGGGACGGTGCTTCCCGCGATGAGCGACATTGACGGGTCGGGGTCCGATTCGGCGCCCGCGAGATCGGACGAGTCAGACGCCGAGCTGACCGCCCGGTTCGAGCGTGACGCGATACCTTTGCTCGACCAGCTGTACGGCGGCGCGCTGCGCATGACGCGAAATCCGGCGGACGCCGAGGACCTGCTGCAGGAAACCATGGTGAAGGCGTATGCAGGCTTCCGCTCGTTCCGCGAGGGCACGAACCTCAAGGCGTGGCTGTACCGGATCCTGACCAACACTTACATCAACAGCTACCGCAAGAAGCAGCGCCAGCCTGCGGAGTATCCGACCGAAGAGATCACCGACTGGCAGCTTGCGGCCAACGCCGAGCATTCGTCGACCGGGCTGCGCTCGGCCGAGGTGGAGGCTTTGGAGGCCCTTCCGGACAGCGAGATCAAGGACGCGCTGCAGGCGCTGCCCGAGGAGTTCCGGATGGCGGTGTACTACGCCGACGTGGAAGGGTTCCCGTACAAGGAGATCGCCGAGATCATGGATACCCCGATCGGCACCGTCATGTCCCGGTTGCACCGGGGCAGGCGTCAGCTGCGCGAATTGCTCGCCGACGTGGCCCGCGACCGCGGATTCATTCGCGGCGGGCAGGTCGAGGCACCTGAGGAGGTTTCGTCATGAGCTCGACCCACGACGAAGAGCGCTGGCAGCCGCCGGTCGGTCCAGTCGACCCGGAGCATCCGGAGTGTGCTGCGGTGATCGCCGAGGTGTGGACGCTGCTCGACGGTGAATGCACCGCCGAAACCCGCGACAAGCTGCGCCATCACCTCGAAGAGTGCCCCGCGTGCCTACGCCACTACGGCGTGGAGGAGCGCGTGAAGAAGCTGATTGCGAACAAGTGCGGCGGGGAGAAAGCCCCAGACAGCCTGCGTGAGCGGCTGCGCATCGAGATAAGCCGCACCACCATCATCCGGCGCGGTTAGCCGCTACTTGACGGCCTTCGAGCCCGCATTGGGCCGTTTTCCGTGGTTGGCCTTCGAGTGCTTGCGGTCGCGCTTCTTACGGCCACGCTTGGCCATGGTCGTCCTCCATTCGATACAGGGGATTGTGGAGCCCGCATCCAGCGGGTGCTCGTAGCTATTCTCTCACGGCCTGGCGACAACTCTGTCGGGCCGGTGGTGTGGTTCGATATGAGCGTCAGGTACGCGGAGCCAGGTGCCGACGACATAGGACTCCGAAGGGGTGAAGATGGCCGAGGATGTTCGCGCCGAGATCGTGGCCAGTGTGCTCGAGGTCGTGGTGAACGAGGGCGATCAGATCGGCGAGGGCGACACCCTGGTGCTGCTGGAGTCGATGAAGATGGAGATCCCGGTGCTGGCCGAGGTCGCAGGCACCGTAAGCAAGGTCAGCGTTTCGGTCGGCGACGTGATCCAGGCCGGCGACCTCATCGCCGTGATCAGCTGATGCGGGTCCGACGACCGCAACAGTGAGGCCCGATGTCCACCCTCGGTGACCTGCTCGCCGAGCACACCATGCTGCCGGGCAATGCCGTTGACCACCTGCATGCGGTGGTGGGTGAGTGGCAGCTACTGGCCGACCTCTCATTCGGTGACTTCCTGATGTGGGTGCGTCGCGATGACGGTGCGCTGGTGTGCGTGGCGCAGGTCCGACCGAACACCGCGCCGACGGTGCTACTCGCCGACGCCGTCGGCACCCTGAACCAGGCACATGAGATGCCCGTCGTGGCCGATGCGTTCGACTCGGGCGCCATCGGAAGACAAAACCCGGCGGGCTACAAGGATTTGCAGGAGGATCCCCCCAGCCTCAACGTGGAGGCTGTTCCGGTGCGCTACAACAACAACGTGGTTGCGGTGCTGACGCATCAGACCGCACTGGCGGCGCGCAAAGCGAGTCCGCTGGAAAGCGCGTACCTCGACTGCGCCGACGACCTGCTGCTGATGCTGTCCGAAGGCACCTTCCCGAATGTCGGTGACGTCGCCATGTCGCGCTCGAGCCCACGCGTCGGAGACGGCTTCATCCGCCTCAACGGAACCGGCATCGTCACGTTCGCCAGTCCGAACGCCATCTCGGCCTACCACCGGATGGGCCTTGCGGCCGAACTCGAGGGACACAACCTGGTCACCGTGACCCGGCCGCTGATCTCGGACCCGTTCGAAGCCCAGGAACTGGCCGACCACGTCCGTGACTCGCTGGCCGGCGGTTCGAGCATGCGGATGGAAGTTGACGCCGGCGGTGCCGCGGTGTTGCTGCGCACGCTGCCGCTTGTGGTGCACGGCAACGCTGTTGGGGCCGCCGTGCTGATCCGCGACGTGACCGAGGTCAAGCGCCGCGACCGCGCGCTGCTGTCCAAGGACGCGACGATCCGCGAGATCCACCATCGGGTCAAGAACAATCTGCAGACGGTCGCCGCCCTGCTGCGACTGCAGGCGCGGCGCACCAACAACGCCGAGGGTCGCGAGGCGCTGATCGAGTCGGTGCGCCGGGTGTCCTCGATCGCGTTGGTGCACGACGCGCTGTCGATGTCGGTGGACGAAGAGGTGAACCTCGACGAGGTCATCGACCGAATCCTGCCGATCATGAATGACGTTGCGGCTCCGGTTGATTCGGACAACCCCATCCGGATCAACCGGGTCGGCGAACTAGGTGTACTCGACGCCGACCGGGCCACGGCCTTGATCATGGTGATCACCGAACTGGTGCAGAACGCCATCGAGCACGCCTTCGACAGGTCCACTCAACAGGGGTGCGTGACGATCCGCGCGGAACGTTCGGCCCGTTGGCTCGATGTGGTGGTACACGACGACGGCCGCGGACTGCCCGAAGGCTTCAGCCTGGAGAAGTCCGATCGGCTCGGACTGCAGATCGTGCGGACGCTGGTGTCAGCGGAATTGGACGGTTCGCTCGGTATGCACGAAGTGGACTCCGGCGGTACGGATGTGGTGTTGCGGGTGCCGATCGGGCGCCGCGCCCGTCTAGCGCAGTAGGTAACTTGTGTCGACCGATGAAATTTGACATCGACTGACGCCATTCTCGCGAATTTCATTACAAAAGAATTACGGCCCCGACTTTCGTCGGGGCCGTAATCGTGTCTGATGCGGGTTGAGAGCTTTAGACCCCGCTGCGGGCCTTGGTGCGGGCATTGCGCCGCTTCAGCGCGCGCCGCTCGTCTTCGCTCATTCCGCCCCACACGCCTGCGTCCTGTCCAGACTCCAACGCCCAGGTGAGGCAGTCTGTAGTCACCGGACAGCGGTTGCAGACAAGCTTCGCGTCAGCGATCTGAGCGAGGGCCGGGCCACTGTTTCCCACCGGGAAGAACAGTTCCGGATCCTCGTCGCGACAGACCGCCTTGTGGCGCCAATCCATAAGATCAAACTCCTCGTCGATATCTATCCGTGTGCGCAGCACAGCGCACTGACGTTTTCTCGGCTGTTAACGCGTGCGCATGAAATGTTTCTGCACTGTTGCATCCGAGTTTTTCACAGGCTGAACAGATGTCAATACTGATCAGTTAACAAGTGGGCAACCTCACTAGCAGGCCCGCATTTTCAAGCCCTCATTCGTTTGTACTACACTCATTTCATCTGCGCCCTGAATCGGCTGATCCGTCGGCGTTATCGCTGCTCAGGCTAGGTGTTTACCGACGGCGCAACGACACCCAAGGCGCTTGGCACCGACGTGAACGTCATTGTGTCGCGCAGCCCGAGGTAGTCGCCGTCGATCTGGCATGCGACCGGTGTGTCACTCGTCACTCGCAGTTGTGGTAAGTCGTCTTCCCGGATCAGGTGCGCTGCGTCGATGCGCGGGCGTCTCGCCAGCATCTTGCGTACCAGCCGCAGATTGGCCCACACGTTCATGCTGGTGATCGCGAAGACACCCAGGCCGGTCTCGAACGAGGTCGTCGGGTTTGTCCACACGGGCCTCGTGTTGGCGTACGTCCAGGGGCTGGAGTTCGACACAAAGGCGAAATGCACGCCCTCCACGGGGTCGCGGCCGGGGATGTGCAACGTCAGCGAGGGATCCTTGCGGGCGCTGGAAAGCATCTCGCGGATCGCCACGCGGATGTAGCGCGAGGCCGTGACCTTGCGGCCCTTGGCGCGCTGCGCCTCGACGGCGGCCACGACGTCACCATCCACACCCATGCCCGCGGTGAACACCGCCCACCGTTCGCCGCAGTCCATCAGGCCGATGCGCCGCCAGGTCTTGCGACGGCGGTAGGCGGACAGCAGGTCAACGAGTTGATTCGTGGCCTCGATAGGGTCAGGGCTGATCCCGAGTGCTCGCGCAAACACGTTCGCGGAGCCGCCCGGCACGACGCCGACGGCCGGTGCCCCCACGCCCGGCCCGCCGACCTCGAGAATGCCGTTCACCACCTCGTTAACGGTGCCGTCACCGCCGTGCACGATCAGCACCTCGACACCGTCGGCCGCGGCCTCGCGGCCGATCTCCACCGCGTGGCCGCGGTGGTCGGTGTGGATGACGGTGAGCTTCACCCGGCTCTCGAGGGCGTGAGCGAGCAGATCACGCGTGGCCGGGGTCGTCGACGTCGCATTGGGGTTAACGATCAGCACGGCGCGCACAGAGGACGACCCTATCTAAAGGGGCAAGCCAAACCTCTACCCTCGAGGTCGTGACTGTTCCCTCCCCGGCATCCGTGCGTCAGGCAGCCATCGTCGTATCGCTGGAAGGCCTTGCGGGCGTGGTGGCGGCGATCTGGTACGTGGTGAGCGGGCTGCTCGGCACCCGTGAGCCCGGAATGAACCTGTTCGGCACGGCGGGCTGGTTCGTGGTCATGGGTTCGGCCGTCCTTGCCGCGGGATGGGCGCTGTGGACGGGCCGGCAGTGGGGACGCGGCCTGGCCGTGTTCGCCCAGCTGATCCTCCTGGGAGTGGCCTGGTACATCGGAGTCGGATCGGGCCAATGGGTGCCCGGCGTCACGGTTGCGGTCGTGGTGCTGGCCGTGCTGGCACTGCTGTTCAGCCCGTCAGCCCTGCAGTGGGCGGCGGCTCAGGGCTCGCCCGCCGCCGACGACGCGGCGAGCGCCGACAAGTCCGGGCCGGATACCCGGTAGGTGATCCACTCGTTCTGCGGCTTGCCGCCGACGGCGTCGTAGAGCGCGATCGCGTTGACGTTCCAGTCCAGCACGGCCCACTCTAGCCGGGCGCCGTCGGTGTCGATGCACTGGCGCGCGAGTTCGGCGAGCAGTTTTCGCGCCAGTCCCAGCCTGCGAAAGTCGGGGCGCACGAACAGATCTTCGAGATAGATGCCGGCCACGCCCTCCCACGTCGAGAAGGTGCGGTACCAGATGGCGCACGCGGCGGCCTTGCCGTCGACTTCCGCGAGGTGCGCCCACGCGGTCGGCACGTCACCGAACAACGCGGCCGTCAACCGCTCTTCGGTGAGCGTGCACTGGTCCACGGAATGCTCGAACTCCGCGAGCTCGTAGACCATCGCGGTCAGTTCCGGTTCGTCGCCCGGCCGGGCAAGACGGATCAGCTCGCTCATGGCTGCACACCAAGGGCTGCGAATATCGTCTTGAATTTCGTTGTGGTCTCGTCGACTTCGTCGTCGGGCTCGGATTCGGCGACGATCCCGCCGCCGGCGTAGGCGTATGCGGTGCGACGGTCGGCGGACAGTTGTGCACAGCGGATCGACACCACCCAGCGACCGTCGCCGCGCTGATCACACCAGCCCACCGCGCCCGCATAGAACCCGCGATCACCCTCGAGTTCGTTGATCAGCTGTTCGGCCGCATCGGTGGGCACTCCGCCCACCGCGGGCGTCGGGTGTAGGGCAATCGCCAAATCCAGTGCTGTGGTGGAATTTTCGCGCAGTCGTCCACTGATTGGGGTGTAGAGATGCCAGACGGCGGCGGTCTTGTTGAGCTTCGGATCTGCCGAGATGTCCAGTTCGGTGCACAGCGGCTCCAGTGCAGTGCGCACCGCGTCGACGACGAGCTGGTGCTCGTGCCGGTTCTTCGCCGAGGCCACCAGCGCCGCCCCGCTCGCCTCGTCTGCCTCGGGGTCGGCCAGGCGTGGCGCCGATCCGGCGAACGGTGCGCACAGCATCCGATCGCCCTTGCGAGCCACCAGCAGCTCCGGACTCGCACCGATGAGTGCACTACCCGAGTACCCGCCGCCGGCCGCGGTCAGGTCCGCCAGAAACGCGTTGGCCGCGGAGTCCTGGGCGACGATGCGGTCCAGGATCGTGCGGGCATCCAAGGGACCATCGGCGACCAGGCGCAGCGCGCGGGCCAGCACGACTTTGTGCAGGCCGCTGTCGGGATCGCGCAGGCGTTCCAGCGCAGACGCGATGCGGGAACGGTGTTCGTCCGGCTCCGGCAGCGGCTCGGCGATGTGCACTGACGGCAGGGTGCGCAACGGCCACTCCGGCAGCGCGTCGAGGAACTGGACTGCCTGCGGCCGGATGAGCGCCGCCGGCTTCGACATGTCAAAAGGTAAGGCGCCCAAAATAATTGGGGTACTGTGCGAGGCCAGAGCGGCACGCGCCTCCGAGACTCTCGGGAATGCGGTGTGCACGCCGTCGGCGATGACGGCGCTGCCGCCCGAGGCGAGGACGAACGACGGTTCGCGGGTCATGAGGGCAGGCACGGGTGGCGATGGCCCGTCAGTCCCAGTGCGCTGATCTGACGCACGCCGTGCTCGTGGCCGCACACCGCGATCGACGCGGCCACCATCGCGAACCTGATGCCCTCGGAGATCTCGAGCTGCACCCAGCGCGTCAGGACCGCCCGCGAGAAATGGCCGTGGCCGACGAACAGGACATCACGCGACTTCATCTGCTCCAGTGCGAACCCGATGGCGCGGTCGGCGCGATCGCTGACCTGCTGGGTGGATTCCCCACCCGGGCATCCGTGCGTCCACACCAGCCAGTCGGGCACGCTCTGCCGGATCTCGCTGGTGGTCAGGCCCTCGTAGTCGCCGTAATCCCATTCGGCGAGAACGGGGGAGACCTCATCGACCGTCAGTCCGGCCAGCTCAGCGGTGACGAGCGCGCGTTGCCGCGGGCTGGACACCACCAGCGGGTTGTCCAGGCTGAGCACGTCCAGCGCGTCGGCTGCCAGCTTGGCCTGCTGGCGGCCGGTTTCGGTGAGCTCGAGTTCAGTGCGGCCGGTGTGCCGACCGGAGAGTGACCATTCCGTCTCCCCATGACGAAGCAGTAGCAGGCGGTGCTGCTCGACACTCACGCTGCGATTCTGCCCCACGTTCGGTCGTGCTGTTCGCGGGCGTGCCAGGATGGCAGGGTGACGCGGGTACTTGCGGTCGCCAATCAAAAGGGTGGGGTCGCCAAAACAACGACAGTGGCATCGCTGGGTGCGGCGATGGTGGAGAAGGGGCGGCGGGTGCTGCTCGTCGACCTGGATCCTCAGGGGTGTCTGACGTTCTCGTTGGGCCAGGACCCGGACAAGCTGCCGATGTCGATCCACGAGGTGCTCCTCGGCGAGGTCGAGACGGAGGCGGCGCTCGTCGAGACATCGGAGGGCATGACGCTGCTGCCCGCCAACATCGATCTGGCCGGGGCCGAGGCGATGCTGTTGATGCGGGCCGGCCGCGAATACGCCCTCAAGCGAGCGCTGGCCAAGGTCAATGACCAGTTCGACGTGGTGATCATCGACTGCCCGCCGTCGCTGGGCGTGCTCACCCTCAACGGGCTGACGGCGGCCGATGACGTGATCGTGCCGCTGCAATGCGAAACCCTGGCACACCGCGGCGTCGGCCAGTTCCTGCGGACCATCAACGACGTCCAGCAGATCACCAACAGTGACCTGCAACTGCTGGGTGCGCTGCCAACGCTGTACGACTCGCGCACCACCCATAGCCGCGACGTACTCCTCGACGTCGCCGATCGATACGACTTACCGGTGCTCGCCCCGCCGATACCTCGAACGGTACGTTTCGCCGAGGCCACCGCGTCGGGAGCATCGGTGCTCGCAGGTCGAAAGAACAAGGGTGCGAGCGCCTATCGCGAGTTGGCCAACGCGTTGCTCAAGCATTGGAAGCAAGGCAAGGCGTTGGCGACCTACACGCCCGACGTCTAGCCGAAGCTGGATTGGCGGCTCAGCCGCCGAAGCTGGATTGGCGGCTCAGCCGCCGAGCGCCACCAGTTCGCCGCCCCGTTGCTCGACCACCGTCGACCCCGCCACCGCGGGCACCACGGGATCCGAACTCGGCGGGCGGGGCACCGGGATATGCCGGTCGCCCTTTCCGCTATCGGCGTCGAACACGTCGTAGCCGCCGGTGACCGGAACGAGCAGCTTTCCAGCCATCACCGTCGCGGGTCCAAGCGGAATGTTGGCGCCTGCCGGCGAGACGGTGTACTTGTACTGAAGTCCCTTGGCGGAGAACACCATTACGCTGTCGCCGGTCCACCAGGTGAACAAGTCGCCCGCGCGGTTCATCGTCGCGTTCGGCGTCGCAGGCTTGGGCAGCGGCGTGCTCGCGATCGTGGCGCCGGTTTCGTCGACGATGTTCACGACCGGCTTCGGCGTCGGCACGTACACCGCCGTCGTCGTGTCGGAGACAGCGACCACTTGTGCACCGGAATCCGCGCTCACCCCGGACTGGGTCACGTACTTCAGCTCGGGGGTGTCCTCGTCGTCGGCAGGCCGCAACAGGGTCAGGCGCAGATCCTCCTGCTTGGGGCAGGACTCGAGCACCGAGACTGCCGTCGAACTGGCGGCCGCCGAAACCAGCCGGCACAGCGGCGACGCCGGAGTGCCGGGTTTGATCTTCGCGTCCAGGGAGCCGTAGCTCAGCATCCTGACCATGTCCGAGCGCCACAGCTCCAGTCGGCTGTCCCCGGCCGACAGCACGGCGGTGCCATCCGAGGACAGGCGCACCTCGGGATCCGCGTAGGCGGTGCGGGCGGGACCGCGTTGGCCCGTCTTCGCGTCGATGGTGCTGACCTGGCCGCAGCCCCGGCTGTCCGGGTAGACCGCGACGGCGTACTGGTATACCCAGCTGACCCCGCACAGCTCGAGGTTGGTTCGCGCATAGCTCCACACGGGGCTGCCGGACGCCGGGTCGCGGCCCTGCACGGTGTGGCCGTCCCCGGTGACCACGCTGCCTGCGACCACCAGAGGTGCCGTGGTCTTGGGGCTGGGCGCGGTCCACAGCTGGCGCAGCGCCGACGGCACCACCTTTGCGGCGCCCAGGGCAGGAACCGGATTGGCCGCGGGGCGGCTGATCGTCGCCCTGGCGTCGCTGACCCACCACACCACGCCGACCGTGACGGCGACGGCCACTGCGATCGCGATGGCCGCCACCACGTCGGCGCGCGTGCGGCGTTCAGGTTTGACCATCGGGCGGTGGTGGTGTCTTTGCGACGTCTTCTCGAGGGCTGCTAGCCCGTGCTGGCTGCAGCCTTGCGGGGACGCCGACGACGCCTGCGCCGTGGCGCACCGTCACTGCCCGCCTCGGCCTCGGGCGAGCCAGTCTCGGCCGGCGCCGCAGGGGAGTGTCCACCGACCGGCTCCCCGCCGCGGGTGCGCCGACGGTTGCGGTTGCGGACGGGACGATCGGCCTTCTTCTCGGCGGGCGGACGCTTGGCAGCACGATCTTTGTGCGGTTCGCCGATGGCGCCGGCGGCCTCGGCGGGGATGTTCAGCTCTTCGTACAGGTGCGGCGAGCTCGAGTACGTTTCGGCGGGGTCGGGGGTGTTCAGCCCGAGCGCCTTGTCGATCATCGTCCAGCGGGGCAACTCGTCCCAGTCGACCAGCGTGACCGCGATACCCGTCTTGCCAGCGCGGCCGGTGCGGCCGATGCGGTGCACGTAGGCCTGCTCGTCCTCGGGGATCTGGTAGTTGATCACGTGGGTGATGTCGTCGATGTCGATACCGCGGGCGGCGACATCGGTGGCGACGAGTACGTCGACGTCACCGGTGCGGAACGCCTTGAGCGACTTCTCGCGGGCACCCTGGCCGAGATCGCCGTGCACCGCGCCGACCTTGAAGCCGCGCTCGGCGAGTTCGTCGGACACCTTCTGGGCGGTGCGCTTGGTCCTGGTGAAGATCATCGTGGCGCCGCGGCCTTCGGCCTGCAGAATGCGGGCGACCATCTCGATCTTGTCCAGTGCGTGCGCGCGATAGGCGAACTGCTCGGTGGTGTCGTGGGTGGCCGCCGAATGCGGGGCCTCGGCGCGGATGTGCGTCGGCTGGTTCATGAACGTGCGTGCCAGCGTGATGATCGGGTCCGGCATGGTCGCCGAGAACAGCATGGCCTGCCGTTCGCTCGGGATCTGACGCAGGATGCGCTCGATGTCGGGCAGGAAGCCCAGGTCGAGCATCTCGTCGGCCTCATCGAGTACCAGCATCGAAAGCCCGCCCAGTTGCAGGTGACCCTGCTGCGCGAGGTCGAGCAGACGGCCCGGCGTGCCCACCACCACGTCGACACCCTTCTGCAGGGCCTCGATCTGGGGTTCGTAGGGCCTACCGCCGTAGATGGAGGTGACGGTCAGCTTGCGGTCGCCGACGGTGAGGTACTTGGCGGCGATTTCGAGGTCGCTGAACACCTGCAGGCAGAGCTCGCGGGTGGGGACGACGACCAGTGCGCGCGGAATGCCGGACAGCTCGCGGTCGGGGTCGGTGGTGATCCGCTGCAGCAGCGGGACACCGAACGCGAGCGTTTTGCCCATACCGGTGCGGGCCTGGCCGATGAGATCATCGCCTGCCAGCGCCATCGGCATGGTGAGTTCTTGGATAGCAAACGGGTGTTCCTTGCCGTCCTCGGAAAGTGCGCGCACGATTTCGTCGCGGACTCCGAGCTCAGCAAAGGTTGGATTGAGATGTGTCATACGCTGGGGGCTCAGCCTTTCGATTATCGATTCCTCATGGCGTCCACGCGCGCACGAGTTCGACGAAGCTTTGCCGGGGCCCTGCGCTGAGGTAGGCGGGCCGACTGCGTGCACGCACATTTCTTAGGTAGCGACGTGGTCTTTTCGACCCTGACTCGAGCATTTCAAGCCGCTGCCTGCATCCATGATAGCTGGCCGGGTTCGCCGTGAGAGCGACTGGCGGCCGGCGATTAGAGTTGGGCCATGACTGCCCCCAAGTCTCCGGCACCGCCTGCGGCCACTTCCGAGCAGCTGACGGACTCGGTGAGCTCGGGTGTGTCGGCCGACCATCCCGGTGTCAACGAGCTGTTCGCGCTGCTGGCATACGGCGAGGTGGCGGCGTTCTACCGACTGACCGACGAAGCGCGGATGGCGCCCAACCTGCGGGGCCGCATCAATATGGCCAGCATGGCCGCCGCGGAGATGAACCACTACGAGGTACTGCGCGACTCGCTGGAGCGCCGGGGCGTCGACGTCGTGCCCGCGATGACGAAATACGCATCGGCTCTTGAGAATTACCACCGGTTGACCACCCCCAGCACGTGGCTGGAAGCGCTCGTCAAGACATATGTCGGCGACGCGCTGGCCGCCGATTTCTATCTCGAGATCGCGACGTCGTTACCCACCGAGGTCGCCGACGTGGTGCGCGCGGTGCTGTCGGAAACCGGCCATTCGCAGTTCGTCGTCGCCGAGGTGCAGGCCGCCGTGACGGCGAGCCAGAAGCAGCGCCACAGGCTGGCTTTGTGGTCGCGCCGGTTGCTGGGCGAGGCGATCACCCAGGCTCAGTATGTGCTGGCCGATCACGACGAACTCGTTGACCTCGTCATGACGAGCGGCGAGGGTCTGACCCAGATGACCGAGTTCTTCGACCGCCTCCAGCGCACCCACATGTCCCGGATGCAAGAGCTGGGCCTGGCCTGACCGCTACTGGGTGCAGTTGGCGATCATCGTGTTGTTGCTCTGCACGGCGACCAGGGTGCCCGACGCGTCGTAGATGCCGCAGTTGAGCTGGCCGCCCACGCTGGTCGCGGTGACCGACTTCAGCTCGACACCCGGGTCCAACACGACGGTCTTCGCCCACGGCAGCGCGACGTTGACCTCGGTCTGCAGCGCGCCCTGCTGATCGGTGTAGATGACGGTGACGAGGTCGAGCAGGGGGCGGTTGCCCGTCACGCGGTAGGTGATCGTGCGCGGCGACACCGCCGGTGCGGCCGCCGGCGGCGGCGCAACGGGGGCGGCGATCTCGGGTTGCGGGGCCGCAACGGTGGCTTCCGCGGTCGGGCTCACGGTCGTGACAGTCTCGGCAGGCAGCGATGGCGCCGCGACCGCGGGCGCTGATGTCGCCGGGGCCGAGGTGGCGGTCGGGGCCGACGAGGTTCCGGTGGCCGATACCGGACCGCTGTCGCCGCCGCCGAGGATGATGCCCGTCGTGCCGATGGCGATGAACAGGATCAACCCGGCGATGCCGGCGACCCACATCCACTTCCGGTCGATGCTCTCCTCGTCGTACTCGATGACGTCGGTGTAGTCGTCGTCGTCCGGGTAATCCAGCAGCCCGTTGTATTCGATATCGCCGGCATCGTCGCCGGCGTACACGGGGATCTGCTCGGTCGGTGTCAGAGAATACGGAGAATGAGCGGTATAAGGCCTGTTCATATGAGGTTCCCAGGTTGTCTCGTCATGTACCGGGCCGATGCTATCGAGGCACAAGTGACAGATGAGGTTTCACGCCGGTGTGTACGGTCACGGTCCGGACTCGGTTGGGTCGCCGTTCTGCACGGGGTCCGACTCCGTCGCGAAATGCGCTTCGCTGACCGCGAACTCACCGGCGGGGCATCGGCGTGGACGCGTCCACTAGCCTTGAGGCAGGTTCTTCGAGGGTTTCTCGAGCAACACGGCAGTTATGGCAGAGACGGAAAGGGTTCACAGCGTGGAGGTCAAGATCGGTGTCACGGACAGCGCGCGCGAACTCGTGTTCAACAGTGCGCAAACACCCACCGAGGTGGAGAAGCTGATAACCGATGCGCTCGGCGAGAGTTCAGGTGTGTTGGCCCTGACCGACGAGAAGGGCCGGCGATTCCTGGTCCAGACGTCGAAGATCACCTATGTCGAGATCGGTGCCGCCGACGTTCGGCGCGTCGGCTTCGGCGTGGTCGGCTCGGAGGCCGTCAAGAACGCGTAAGCGGCACATGCGACAGACCGCCCCAGGCGAATAGCACCGTGCTGTCCACCGCATCGTCCTTGCTGATCGGCCGATCGTTGTTCAGCCAGTAACGCGCCGAGTCGACGCTGATCGCCACCAGGCCGACGGCGATCATCCTCGCCCGGTGCGCCTCCAGCCCCGAATCTCGGCTGATCAGGTCGAACACCGCGTCAGTGCATGCTTCCGTCGCCACTTTGACCTGCGCGGCGACCTGCGGTTCCGTCACATAGTCGTTCTCGAATATCAGCCGGTAACCCTGGCTGTCGTGCTCGATGAAATCGAAGAAGGCGTGGACCGCGGCGCGCAACCGCTGCCGGTTGTCCGTGGTGGTGCGCAACGCTTGACGCACGCCGGAAACCAGGTTCTCGACGTGGCGTTGCAGCACCGCGAGGTATAACTCCAACTTCGATGAAAAGTGTTGGTAGAGAACAGGTTTGCTGACTCCGGCCCGGTCTGCGATCTCGTCCATGCCGGCGGCGTGATACCCGCGGTCGACGAAAACCTCACTAGCAGCGACGAGTAACTGCCCGCGTCGCTCGTCACGGGGCAGCCGGTTGCCGCGTCGGCTCATTCCTTCACCGGAGCCCGACTGCGCGCCCCGCCTAGCGGCGGGGTTGGCGAGATCGCTCATTACATCCTTTATCTGGCTTCTTCTGCGTGGTTTCGCAACGAGGTTACTACCGTTGGCAAAGCCACCGCGCAAAGTCGAGGTCGCGGCGCGGTCGGCGCGGCGCGGCGCGACCCCACCACTGCCTGGTGGCGCGCCAGAGCTATCAGCACTCTGGCCTGTGTCATCCTGTTTCCGTGACCTACGACTCGGAGCGTCGCGGGGGAGGCGTACCTGCGCTGCGCAACGAGTGGCGCGAGCCACTGCGCGCGCAGCGCGACCCGTTGTCGAATGACTCCGGGCGGCCCAGGTCCAACCGCGAAGAGCACCGCAACGCCCGAAAGCAGAGCAAGCTGGGCCGTTTCGTGCACACCTACGGCTGGCGGGCCTACGCGCTACCCCTGCTCGTCGTCTGGACGGCCGTTGCCCTCTACGTGACCTTCGCCGGTGCCGCCGAGCCCGCGACCGACGAATCCCAGGGGCCTGTGCAGGGCCCGCCGACCATCGGCGTCGCGAGCACGGCCATCATCGGCGCCCCGCCACGGGGTTTGACGCAGTTCGACGCGAATCTCCCGACGGGCATCCTGCCCGAGGGCGGTCCGTTCACCGAGGCGGCCGCCAAAACGTGGCACCTCGTTCCCGGCGCGTCGTCCCAGGTCGGCGAGGGTACGGCGAAAGTCTTCACCTACACCGTCGAGGTCGAGGACGGCATCGACACCACGACATTCGGCGGTGACGAGGGCTTCGCCCGGATGGTGAGCGAAACGCTGGCGAATCCGAAGAGTTGGACCCACAATCCGCAGTTCGCCTTCCAGCGCATCGACGGGACCGCTCAAGTCGAACCCGATTTCAGGATCTCGCTCAGCTCACCGATGACCGTCCGCGAGGGATGCGGTTACGACATCCAGCTCGAGGCCTCCTGCTACAACCCGTCCTACCTCGACGGGCAGCCGCGTGTGTTCATCAACGAGGCGCGCTGGGTGCGCGGCGCGGTGCCGTTCCAGGGCGACATCGGCTCGTATCGGCAGTATCTGATCAACCACGAGGTGGGCCACGCGATCGGCTACCAGCGACACGAGGCCTGTGGAGCCAACGGCGAACTGGCGCCGATCATGATGCAGCAGACGTTCTCCACCAACAACAACGATGCCGCCCGCTTCGACCCGGGCACCATCAACCCGGACGGCAAGACCTGCCGGTTCAACCCCTGGCCCTATCCGATCGCCTGAGCTTCGATCGTCCAGCGCCTTGCGGGAAGCCTCGCGATGCATTCGCTGTTGTGGAATGTGCCTATTGTTGGGGCAGCACAGCCAATCAAGGAGCATTCGGTGACGACAGCGTTGCCGCCGCTGGTAGAACCGGCGGCCGAACTCACGCGTGAAGAGGTGCAGCGCTACAGCCGCCACCTCATCATTCCGGACCTCGGTCTGGACGGGCAGAAGCGGCTCAAGAACGCCAAGGTGCTCGTCATCGGCGCGGGCGGGCTGGGTTCGCCGACCTTGCTGTACCTGGCCGCCGCCGGGGTGGGAAAGATCGGGATCGTCGAGTTCGACGTGGTCGACGAATCGAACCTGCAACGTCAGATCATCCACGGCCAGTCCGATATCGGCCGGTCGAAGGCCGAAAGCGCGCGCGATTCCATCCTCGAGGTCAACCCGCTGGTCGAGGTGCACCTGCACGAGTTTCGGCTCGAGCCGGACAACGCCGTCGAACTCTTCGAGCAGTACGACCTGATCCTCGACGGCACCGACAACTTCGCCACCCGCTATCTGGTCAACGACGCCGCGGTGCTGGCGGGCAAGCCGTACGTCTGGGGCTCGATCTACCGGTTCGAGGGTCAGGTATCGGTCTTCTGGGAGGACGCGCCCGACGGGTTGGGCCTGAACTACCGCGACCTGTACCCCGAGCCGCCGCCGCCGGGGATGGTGCCGTCCTGCGCCGAGGGCGGCGTGCTGGGCATTCTGTGCGCGTCCATCGCCTCGGTGATGGGCACCGAGGCCATCAAGCTGATCACGGGCATCGGTGAGCCATTGCTCGGCCGGCTGATGGTGTACGACGCACTCGACATGACGTATCGCACGATCAAGATCCGCAAGGACCCGGCCATCCCGAAGATCACCGAGCTCATCGACTACGAGGAGTTCTGCGGCGTGGTGTCCGAGGCTGCGGCCGAGGCCGCTGCCGACTCCACGATCACCCCGCGTGAACTGCGTGAGCTGTTGGACACCGGCAAACCGCTGGCGCTGATCGACGTGCGCGAACCCGTCGAATGGGACATCAACCACATCGAGGGCGCTGAGCTGATCCCCAAGGGTGCGTTTGAAACGGGTGAAGCACTTTCCAAACTGCAGGTGGACCGCACCCCGGTGTTCTACTGCAAGACCGGCGTGCGCTCGGCCGAGGTGCTGGCCATCGTCAAGAAAGCCGGCTTCTCCGACGCGAAGCACGTGCAGGGCGGCATCGTCGCCTGGGGAAAGCAACTCGAACCCGACATGGTGATGTACTAACGGCCCGTTTGCCCGACCTGCGCTTACGCTGATGCGGTGAGTGTCGAGCAACCGCCCGATCATGTGCTGGCGGGGTTCGGGTTGAGCGGAGTTCAACCTGTGCCGCTCGGGTCGAGCTGGGAGGGCGGCTGGCGCTGCGGTGAGGTCGTGCTGTCGATGGTCGCCGACCACGCGCGTGCAGCATGGTCGGCCAAGGTGCGCGAGACCCTGTTCGTCGACGGTGTGCGCCTGGCCAGGCCCGTGCGCTCGACCGACGGCCGGTACGTGGTGGCGGGCTGGCGCGCCGACACCTTCGTCGCGGGGACCCCGGAGCCGCGTCACGACGAAGTGGTGTCTGCGGCCGTGCGGCTGCACGAGGCGACGGCCAAGCTCGAGCGTCCGCGTTTCCTGACTCAGCCGCCGGTGGCGCCGTGGGCCGACGTCGACGTGTTCATAGCCGCCGACCGGGCCGCATGGGAAGAGCGTCCCCTGCACTCGCTGCCGCCGGGCGCGCGGGTGTCGCCCGGGTCCGCGGACGGCCAAAAGTCCGTTGAGCTGATCGGTCAGTTGGCCGCACTGCGCAGGCCGACCAAGAGTCCTAGCCAGCTGGTCCACGGAGACCTCTACGGCACAGTGCTTTTCGCCGGTACGGCGGCCCCGGGGATCACCGACATCACGCCGTATTGGCGGCCGGCACCGTGGGCTGCCGGAGTGGTGGTCGTCGACGCGTTGTCATGGGGTGAGGCCGACGACGGGCTCATCGAACGGTGGAGCCCCCTGCCGGAGTGGCCACAGATGTTGTTGCGCGCGTTGATGTTCCGTCTCGCGGTCCACGCGCTGCATCCGCGGTCGACGGCCGCGGCGTTTCCAGGCCTGGCACGCACAGCTGCGTTGGTGCGCCTGATCCTCTGACGGCTAGAACTCGTGACGCACATCGCGCAACGGGATCCGACCGTCCTCGGCCAGCACACCTTCGGCCCTCAGCAACTCCAACTGCTGGGTGGTCAGGTGTGCTGCCGGGCGTCCCGAGGCGCGGATCACGCGATGCCAGGGCAGATCCGACGAATCGGTGCGCATGATCCAGCCGACGATCCGGGGGCTGGAAAGACCCGCGACGTCGGCGATGTCGCCGTAGGTCGATACGCGTCCCGGCGGGATGGACGCCACGAGGGCGCGCACGGTCTCGACCTGTTCGTCGGTGATGGCCGCCATCTACCCGAGGGCCTTGCGGATCACCGCCGCCGTCTCGACGGGGAGCGCTTGAGCGACCATGTGGTCGCAGTCGAAGTCCATCAGCGTGAGATCGCGCTCGGCTGCCAGTCCTGTGATCAGATCATCGGTGACATACGGCGGGCTGGTCCTGCTCGCCCGGACCATCGTGGTGGGAATAGTGCTGGGCGGGAAGGCGATTGGCCGGGACAGCTCGCTCCAGTACGACATCATCGCCGGGATGCTGATGCGCCAGCCGACGCGCCCGTTGGCCTGCTCGATGAGGTGCTCGTCGAGTTCGCGATCCAGTTCCCCGGGGTCCACGTCACCCCACGAACCGTAGGCCTTCTCGTCGCGCGCCTCGGCACGGTCGGTGTAGTCGGGTGAAGCCAGCATGTCGTCGGCGATGTCGCGCATCCAGCCGCCGTCCAGGCCCACCGCGGGGTCGAGCAGCACCAGCGCGGACACCAGATCCGGACGGGACGCAGCCAGGGCCAGTGCCACGGCGCCGCCGAACGAATGCCCGACGACCACGGTTGGAGCGTCGAGCAGCGCGGCCAGTGCCGCGACGTTGGCGTCGATGGTCCAGGGAGCGGCCCATGACGAGCGGCCGTGGCCCAGCAGGTCCGGTGCGGCAACCGCGAATTCGGCCAGGTGCCGCGTGGCCAGGGTCTGCCACCGCTGCCCGTGGCCGGTGAGCCCGTGGATGGCCAGGACCTCTATCGGACCCGGTGGGCCGTAGCGGTGGACGTACAGAGCGGTCACGACATCGATGCTATGGGCTGCATGGGCCACCTCGCGCCGGTGGGGGCGGTCTGCAGTGACTTGACGTGCAGGCCGCACTCCGCGGCGGAGTCGAATGCGAGTGTGCGAGTCCGAATTTGAGGCAGTTGCCCCATGCGTCGGCGCCGAGTCCGCGCCAGCATCGTGACATGAACACCTGCGCAAAGCACTGTGAGGGAACTTCGCCCTCGCCGTGACAGGCGCCAGGCGGCACCGGCGAAAGGACGACCGATGAACGTCACTATCCCCAGCAAGCTCCGACTGCTGACACCGGCGGTCATGGTGGCCGCCATTGCCCTGGGATATCCCAGCCTTGCAGGCGCCGCACCGAGCGATCCATCCGGCGGCGGGGGATGGGATCAGCAGTATTACGACTGGTGCATGGCGTGGGCGGGGTTTGAAAGCGAAAGGCTGAAGTGCTGTATAGATGCCGGCGGCTCGAATGTTGCGACCGGATCCGAGCGGGGCGACACGGTGTGCGCGGCGCCGGGAGGTGCCGGGCCGGTTCCACCTGGTGGAGGAGCGGGACCTGCGCCCGCGGCGACCGCACCACCACCGCCGCCGCCAGGGGACGTCGTCCCACGCCCAACCGCGACGCCGCCGACGGAGCGCGCCACCGAAACCCCACCCACTCCACGGCTGCCGGTGGCGCCGCAGCCGTCCGGAAACGCAACCGTGGCACCCCCACCCGCGGCACCGCCCACGACATCGACGTTCGCGCCGCCACCCCTCCGCTAGGCGGCGCAACACGCTGACTTGTCGGACCCCCATGGTGTCATTTCGGCATGTCCGCACCGCACACCGATCTGACGCCGACCGCGCTCACCGAACCCGGAATGCGCGGCGTGGTAAGGGTGCTCGGGGGAGCCGGCACCGGCAAGAGCACTCTGCTCGTCGATGTCGCTGCGGCCCACATCGCGGCCGGCACGGAGCCGGAATCGGTTCTGCTGCTGACGGGTTCGGCGCGCCTCGGCGTGCAGGCGCGCGCCGCGATCACGTCGGCACTGCTCGAGGCGGGCACTCGCGCAGTCGTCCGCGAACCATTGGTCCGCACGTTGCACTCCTATGCATTCGCGGTGTTGCGTCTCGCCGCGCAGCGCAAGGGTGATCCGCCGCCGCGGTTGATCACCAGTGCCGAACAGGACGGCATCATCCGCGAACTCCTCGCCGGCGATCTCGAAGACGGCGATCGGTCGGTCGTGGCATGGCCCCCGCAGCTGCGGCCCGCGCTGAGCACCGTCGGATTCGCCAACGAACTCCGTGACCTGATGGCACGCTGCACCGAACGCGGTGTGGATCCCGTCGAGCTGCAGCGCATCGGGCGGCGGGCCGGCCGACCCGAATGGCTGGCGGCCGGACAGTTCGCCCAGGCCTACGAACAGATCATGCTGCTGCGTTCGGCGGTCGGAATGGCCGCGCCGCAGGCCACCGTGCCCGCGCTGGGCGCCGCCGAACTGGTGGGTGCGGCGTTGGAAGCGCTGGCGACCGACGACGATCTGCTGGCCGCCGAGCGTGCACGCATCAAACTGCTCCTGGTCGACGACGCTCAACATCTGGATCCACAGGCGGCCCGGCTCATCCGGGTGCTATCAGTCGGAGCCCATCTCACCATCCTCGCCGGTGACCCGAATCAGTCGGTATTCGGTTACCGGGGAGCCGATCCCGCGCTGCTACGCGGCGAGGAGCCGACGATTACCCTGACCGAGTCTCGCCGCTGCGCGCCCGCCATAGCTCGAGCGATCACCGCAGTTGCCCAGCGGCTGCCGGGTGCTGACGATGCGCGCCGTGTCGACGGCGTCGACGGAGACCGCGGCTCGGTGACCGTGCGCATCGCGGCGTCGCCGCACGCCGAATCCGCGGTGATCGCCGATGCGCTGCGGCGCGCTCACCTGATCGACGGGGTGCCGTGGTCCCAGATGGCGGTGATCGTGCGATCCGTGCCGCGGCTGGGGTCGGCGCTCGCGCGTGCTTTGACGACCGCGGGGGTGCCCGTGGACGTGCCGACCCCCACCGGGCCGCTCGCCGACCAGCCGTCGGTGCAGGCCCTGCTGACAGTGTTGGAGGCGACCGAACGCGAGCTTGACGGGGCGCAGGCGCTGTCATTGCTGACCGGGCCCATCGGCCGGGTCGACCCCGTGTCGCTGCGGCAGCTGCGACGGGCGCTCCGTCGTTTGGACGGCTCGCAGCCGCCCCGCGAACTCGGCGACCTGCTGGTCGACGTCCTGCAGGCCGACGCTGACACCGAGGGACTGTCGGCGGAACTCGCCCGGCCCCTGCGCCGGGTCCGCGCGGTGCTGGCCGCCGCGCGCCGCTCCGCGTCCGAGGGTGGCGATCCGCGCTACACACTCTGGCAGGCGTGGCACCGGTCCGGTCTGCAGCGGCGGTGGCTGACGGCCAGTGAACGCGGCGGCGCGGCGGGCGCCCAGGCCGACCGCGACCTCGATGCCGTCACCGCGTTCTTCGACATCGCCGAGCAGTACGTGAATCGCACCGCGGGCGCATCGTTGCGCGGACTCCTCGATCATGTCAGCGCTCTCGGCCTGCCGTCCGCATCCCGCGAGGACCGCGCCGCGGCCGAGGCGGTTCCGGTGTTGAGCGCGCATGCGGCGCTCGGTGGGGAGTGGGAGTTCGTCGTCATCGCGGGACTGCAGGAAGGGCTGTGGCCCAACATGATCCCCCGCGGGGGCGTGCTGGGAACGCAGCAGCTGGTCGACGTACTCGACGGGGTGGTGACGCCGAACGACAGGGCGGTCTCGACGCGCGCGCCGCTGCTCGCCGAGGAGCGCAGGCTGCTTATCGCGGCGATGGGCCGCACCCGCAACCGGCTGCTGGTGACCGCCGTCGACAGCGATTGCGGCGACGAGTCGATGCTGCCGTCGCCGTTCTGCTACGAATTGACCTCGCTGGCCACCGATCCCGATCCCGAGCCCCCGGTTCCGGTGCACGCACCGAAGGTGCTGGCGCCGACAGCCGTGGTCGGGCGTCTGCGTGCGGTGGTCTGCGCCCCGTCCGACGATGTCGACGAGGGCGTACGCGCCTGCGCGGCAGCACAACTGGCCCGCTTGGCGCAGGGTGGCGTACCCGGTGCCGACCCTAGACAGTGGTACGCCACCACGCCGCTCTCCACCGACGAACCGCTGTGGTGCGGCGACGACCACACCGTGACGTTGTCGCCGTCGACGCTGCAGATGCTGACGGACTGCCCGCTGCGCTGGCTGCTCGAACGCCACGGCGGCAACGACGCACGCGATGTGCGGTCGGCGATCGGCTCGCTGCTGCACGCATTGGTCGCCGATCCTGGAAAGACCGAGAATCAAATGCTCAACGAACTCGAAAAGGTATGGGAAAAACTGCCGTTCGACGCGCAGTGGCATTCGGAGAACGAGTTGAAGCGCCACCGGTTGATGCTGTCGACGTTCTCACATTGGCGGGTGCAGAGCCGCGATCAGCTGACCGAGGCCGGCACCGAGGTCGACGTCGCGGGCGAGATCGTCGAACCGACGGGTGAAGGCCCCGGAGTGCGGATCCGCGGTCGGCTGGACCGGCTGGAACGCGACAGCGAGGGACGGCTGGTGGTCGTCGACGTCAAGACCGGCAAGAGTCCGGTCACCAAGGACGAGGCTCAGCGGCACGCCCAGCTCGCGATGTATCAGTTGGCCATCGCCGAAGGGCTGCTGCCGCAAGGGGATGAGCCCGGCGGCGGCAAGCTGGTGTATCTCGGCAAGACCAGTGGTGGCAATGCGGCCGAGCGTCAGCAGGACGCGCTGACGCCGGAATCCCACGCGGCGTGGCGGGCGAAGGTGCAGGCCGCAGCGGCAGCCACGCAGGGCCCGCAATACGTCGCGCGGATCAACGATGGTTGTGCGCACTGCCCGGTGCAGAAGATGTGCCCGGTGCAGACGCCGGCCGGAGGTCAGCGGTGAACCCGCGCTACAGCCCTGACGAACTTGCTTCGGCGCTCGGGCTTTTCGCCCCCACCGACGAGCAGGCCGCCGTGATCGCCGCGCCGCCGGGGCCGTTGGTCGTCATCGCCGGCGCCGGGGCCGGCAAGACGGAGACGATGGCCGCGCGGGTGGTTTGGCTGGTCGCCAATGGCTACGCCAGTCCGGGCGAGGTGCTCGGCCTGACGTTCACCCGCAAGGCGGCCGGGCAGCTGCTACGTCGTGTCCGGACCAGGCTGGCCAGGCTCGCGGGCGCGGGCCTCGTTCCCACCGGCCCCGGGCTGTCCGACATCACCGACGATCCGGCCACCGTCAGCACCTATCACGCGTTCGCCGGAAACCTGTTGCGCGAGCACGGCCTGCTGCTCCCAGTCGAACCGGATACCCGCCTGCTGAGCGAAACCGAAATGTGGCAGTTGGCTTTTCGGGTCGTGTGCGAGCATCCACAACGCCTCGACACCGACAAGACGCCGGCCGCGCTGACGGCGATGGTGCTCCGCCTCGCGGGCCAACTGGCAGAACACCTCGTCGACACCGAGCAGTTGCGCGACACCCACGTCGAGCTCGAGCGGCTGGTGCACACCCTGCCCGCGGGCCCGTACCAGCGGGACCGCGGGCCCAGCCAGTGGCTGCTGCGGTTGCTGGCCACCCAGACGGAACGCACACAACTCGTCCCGTTGATCGATGCGCTACACCGGCGGATGCGCGAGCAGAAAGTCATGGACTTCGGCATGCAGATGGCATCGGCGGCGCGGTTGGCGTCGACTTTCCCGCAGGTCGGCGAGCAGCTGAGAAGTCGGTATCGGGTTGTGCTGCTTGACGAATATCAGGACACCGGCCACGCCCAGCGAGTCGCGCTGTCGGCGTTGTTCGGCGGCGGAGTCGACGACGAGCTGGCCCTGACCGCTGTCGGTGATCCGATCCAGTCGATCTACGGCTGGCGCGGTGCGTCCGCCACCAACCTCCCGCGGTTCACCACCGATTTCCCGTATTCCGACGGTAGCCCCGCGCCCACCCTGGAACTTCGCACCAGCTGGCGTAACCCGCCGGACACCCTGCATTTGGCGAACGCGGTGTCCGCTGAGGCGCGGCGCCGTTCCGTGGCCGTACGCGAGCTGCGGCCCAAGCCCAATGCGGCCCCGGGCACCGTCCGGTGCGCACTGCTGTCCGACGTGGTCTCCGAACGCGACTGGGTGGCAGACCATTTGGCGCGGATCTACCACGAGGCACGCGGTGGCGGTGTCGCCGCGCCAACGGCTGCGGTGTTGGTGCGGCGTAACGCCGATGCCGCACCGATCGCCGATGCGCTCACCGCGCGCGGCGTACCGGTCGAGGTCGTCGGACTGGCCGGGTTGCTCGGGGTGCCCGAGGTCGCCGACGTGGTGGCGATGTTGCGGATGGTCGCCGACCCCATCGCCGGTGCGGCCGCCATGCGCGTGCTCACCGGGCCGCGCTGGCGGCTGGGTGCGCGTGACGTCACGGCGCTGTGGCGGCGTGCCGTCGAGCTCGACGACATCGGCAAGCCCGAGGACGGTGCGGCGGCGGATCGGGTCGTCGCGCAAGCCGCACCCGATGCTGACACCGCCTGCCTGACGGATGCCGTCGGCGATCCGGGTCCCGCCGCCGCGTACTCACCGGCGGGGTATGCACGCATCGTGGAATTGGGCCGCGAACTGACCACGCTGCGTGGGCATCTGACGCATCCGCTGCCCGAACTGGTCGCCGAGGTGCGGCGGGTGCTCGGGGTGGATACCGAGGTTCGTGCGTCGCGGCGGGTTTCGGCCGGGTGGGCGGGCACCGAACATCTCGATGCATTCGCCGACGTGGTGGCCGACTTCGCGAGCCGTCCGGGCGCGACGGTCGCCGGCCTGCTGGCCTACCTCGATGCGGCCGAGCAGGTGGAGAACGGTCTGGCACCTGCGGAAGTGTCAGTCGCCGACGACCGGGTGCAGATCCTCACCGTGCATGCCGCCAAGGGGTTGGAATGGCAGGTGGTGGCGGTCCCGCATCTCAGCGGCCGGGTGTTCCCGTCGACCGCCTCTGCGCGGACATGGCTCACCGACGCGGGCGATCTGCCACCGCTGCTGCGCGGCGATCGGGCAACGCTGTCGGAGCACGGTGTCCCGGTCCTGGACACCTCCGACGTCAACGATCGAAAGAAGCTGTCGGACAAGATAGCTGACCACAAGGACAGCCTGGCGCAGCGTCGCATCGACGAGGAGCGACGGCTGCTGTACGTGGCAATCACCCGCGCGGAGGACACGCTGCTGCTGTCCGGCCACCATTGGGGAGCGACGGAGTCCAAGCCGCGCGGTCCGTCGGCGTTCCTCGACGAGCTCAAGGAGATCATCGAGCAGGCGGATGCGGCCGGCGAACCCTGCGGCGTCGTCGAGCAGTGGGCCCCCGCACCGGCCGACGGCGAACCCAACCCGTTGCGAGACAACGTCGTTGAGGCCGTCTGGCCCGCCGACCCCGCGGGCACACGCCGCGATGACGTGGGTAAGGGCGCCGAGCTCGTCGCCAAAGCCATGTCGGTCGACAACGGTGACGCGCCCGCGGAGAGCGACGAGGGCTGGGCATCCGATGTCGACGCCCTGCTGGCCGAACGCAACAGGGCCGTCGAACGTCCGGTGCCGCCGCTGCCCGCACAGCTGTCGGTCAGCGCGATGGTCGAACTAGGTCGCAACCCCGACCTGGCGGCACAGCGGCTGCGACGCCGGCTGCCCAGCCGACCGGATCCACATGCTTTACTGGGCACCGCGTTTCATGATTGGGTACAGCGCTTCTACCACGCCGACCGGCTCTTCGATCTCGACGATCTGCCCGGCGCAATGGATCACGCCACCACGGTCGCCGACGAACTCGCCGAACTGCAGGCGGCGTTCGCGGTGTCGCCGTGGGCCGGCCGGACCCCGATCGATGTTGAGGTGCCGTTCGACATGGTGCTCGGCGGGCGTGTGGTGCGCGGACGGATCGACGCGGTCTTCGCCGACGACGACGGCGGTGCGACCGTCGTCGACTGGAAGACAGGTGACCCGCCGGACTCGCCGGAAGCCAAGCAGCACGCGGCCGTTCAGCTCGCCGTCTACCGGCTGGCGTGGGCCGCACTGCAAGGCTGCCCGGTCGGATCGGTGCGCGCGTCGTTTCACTACGTGCGCAGCGGGCTGACCGTCACCCCCGACGATCTGCCCGGCACCGCCGGCCTGCTGGCGCTACTGGGATGGGCTACTGCGGCTTAGTCGAGCGATAGATCTTGAGCGCCTCGGTGATCATCGGGATCTGCAAAGGCAGGCGGGCCATCGCCCCCAGCCTCATGGGGAGGGGCTTGTCTTTCCACAGCCGGACCATGTTCACGTTCCCGGGGAACACGCCGACGAACAAAGCGATGGCCGCCAGCGCGCCGAGGCGGCGGGTCTTCGGTGCCAGCAGCAGGCCGCCCACCGCCAATTCGCCGACGCCGGAGGCATAGGTGTAGAAGCGTGCGCTGCCCGGCAGTTCCTCCGGGATGATCGTGTCGAACGGTTTGGGCGCCACGAAATGGAGGACGCCCATGCCGAGCAGGCCGGCGCCCATCAGGTGTGCTCGTTTCGGATTGGCGATCTGCTGCAGTTCGGGCAAGGGGGTGGTCATGGTTACATAATGGCGTGCGCCGACTTCCAGCGATGACTGGTTCTGATGGCTAAGGGAAGATTGCGCCGTCGGCTTCGCCGATTCGACCAGTCGCTGGCCGATCAGCCGGTCCACGCGCTGACCGAGACGGTGCAGATCCCGACCGAACCGGTCAGCCCCGCGCGGCGCATCACCACCCGTGTCATTTACGCTCTGCTGTTTCTGTTTGCCGTCGTCGTCATCGTCTATCTCGATCGCGACGGCTATCGCGATTCTCAGGACAACGAACTGTCCTTCCTGGACTGCCTGTATTACGCGACGGTGTCACTGTCGACGACCGGGTACGGCGACATCACACCGATCACCCCCCAGGCGCGACTCATCAACGTCCTGGTGATCACGCCGATGCGGGTCGCGTTCCTCATCGTGCTGATCGGCACGACGGTCGAAACCCTCACCACGCAGTCGCGGCAGGTCTACCAAATCCAGCGATGGAGGAACAAGGTGCGCAACCACATCATCATCGTGGGCTACGGCACGAAGGGTAGGACCGCGGCCGCCGCGATGATCGGCGACGAGGTGGCGCCGGCCGACATCGTCGTCGTCGACGAGGACCCGGTCGCGCTCGAACGCGCCAAGAGCGCCGGGCTCGTCACCGTACGCGGCAGTGCGACCGACTCTGAAGTTCTGCGGCTGGCCAGTGCGCAGCACGCCAAGGCGATCATCGTCGCGACCAACAGGGACGACAGCGCCGTCCTCGTCACTCTCACGGCCCGCGAACTGGCGCCGGGCGCCAAGATCATCGCCGCGGTGCGGGAGGCCGAGAACCAGCATCTGCTCGAGCAGGCCGGCGCCGACTCGACCGTGGTCACCTCCGAGACGTCCGGACGTCTACTCGGCATCGCCGTCCAGACCCCCAGCGTTGTCGAGATGATGGAAGACCTTCTCACTCCCGACGCCGGCTTCGCGATCGCCGAACGCGAAGTCAATCCCAAAGAGGTCGGCGGATCGCCGAGGCACAACACCGACATCGTGCTCGGCGTGGTGCGTGACGGAAAGCTCGTGCGCGTCGACGACGAGCGGGTCGACGCACTCGAGAACGGCGACCGGCTGCTGTACATCCGCAGCGCGGACGCGGAGCGGTGATGACTGGCGGCTTCCGGCTCCGCAACATCCCGCTGCTCTCCCGCGTCGGTGCTGACCGGTCCGACACGCTGCGTACCGACGTCGACGCGGCGCTGGCCGGCTGGGCCGATGCCCGCGTGCTGCGGGTCGACCGCCGCAATCAGGTGCTGATCGCCAACGGCAGCGTCGTATTGGGCAAGGCCGCCGACTTGGGTGCCAAGCCTCCCGAGAACGCCGTGTTCCTCGGGCGGCTCGCCGACGGCTCGCACGTGTGGGGGATCCGCGCGGCGCTGGAGGGGCCCGAAGATCCGCACACCGAAACCGAGGTCCTTGACCTTCGTCGTGCGGGCCCGATCTTCGACGACGTCAGCGCGCAGCTCGTCGCGACCGCCACCGCCCTGCTGAATTGGCATGACAGCGCACGGTTCAGCGCCATCGACGGCGCGCCAACGAAGCCGATCAGGGGCGGCTGGGCCAGGGTCAACGCCGCCGCCGGCCACGAGGAGTTTCCGCGCATCGACCCAGCGGTGATCTGTCTCGTTCATGACGGCCACGACCGCGCGGTGCTGGCCCGTCAGACGGTGTGGCCAGAGCGGCTGTTCTCGCTGCTGGCCGGATTCGTCGAGGCGGGGGAGTCGTTCGAATCGTGCGTCGTGCGCGAGATCGCCGAAGAGATCGGGTTGGACGTCACCGATGTCCAGTACCTCGGTAGCCAGCCGTGGCCGTTTCCGCGATCACTCATGGTCGGTTTCCACGCGATCGGGGATCCCGAGCAGGAGTTCTCGTTCAACGACGGCGAAATCGCGGAGGCGGCCTGGTTCACCAGAGACGAGGTCCGCGCCGCGCTGGCCGACGGCGACTGGAGTAGCGACTCGCCGTCCCGCCTGCTGTTACCCGGATCGATCTCGATCGCCCGCGAAATCATCGAGTCCTGGGCGGCGCTGGACTGACTTCTCCTGCGCGAGCAGACGCAAAAGTGCCCATTTCTATGGGAAATAAGGCAGTTTTGCGTCTGCTCGCGGCTAAGGGGACTAGCGCCCGAGCTTTTTCTTGACCTCGGCTCCGCTGGGGTTGGTCAGTGTCGAGCCGTCGGGGAACTTCAGCGTCGGCACCGTCTGATTGCCGCCGTTCGCGGATGCGACGAACTCCGCCGCAGCGGGATCGGCCTCGATGTCGACCTCGGCGAACGCGATGCCCTCGGTCTTCAGCACCTTCTTCAGGCGTACGCAATAGCCGCACCACGAGGTGGTGTACATGGTCAACTCAGCACTCATATCGCAGTCAACGTAGTCGATGCGCCGAACATGCCCGCGGCATGCCCCGGATTTGTCGGCCCACCCTGACAAGATGGTCCGCATGCCGTTAGAGGTCGCATGCGCGCGCATCATCGACGACCTCGACGACGAGCAGCGCGAGGCCGTGCTCGCCCCCCGCGGTCCGGTCTGTGTGCTGGCCGGCGCGGGCACCGGAAAGACGCGCACCATCACCCGTCGCATCGGCCACCTCGTATCCGCCGGGCACGTCGCACCGGGACAGGTGCTGGCAGTGACGTTCACCCAGCGCGCCGCCGGTGAGATGCGTGCCCGGCTGCGTGCGCTCGATGATGGCGTCGGCACCGCGTCGGTTCAGGCGATGACGTTTCACGCCGCGGCCCGCCGTCAGTTGGCGTATTTCTGGCCCCGCGTCGTCGGCAACACCGGGTGGGAGCTGCTGGACACGAAGTTCGCCGTCGTCGCACAGTCCGCCAACCGCGCCGGGCTCAATGCCAGTACCGACGACGTCCGCGACCTCGCGAGCGAAATCGAATGGGCCAAGGGATCTTTGATCAGTCCGGAGACTTATCCCGCCGCCGTCGCGAAGGCAGGACGTGACATCCCCTTCGACGCGGCCAAAGTCGCGGCGGTGTACGCGGGATACGAGACGCTCAAGGCCCGCCGCGACGGGACAACACTGCTCGACTTTGACGACCTGCTGTTGCACACCGCCGCCGCAATCGAGAACGACGCGGCCGTGGCCCAGGAATTCCGCGATCGGTACCGCTGTTTCGTGGTCGACGAATACCAGGACGTCACACCGCTGCAGCAGCGTGTGCTCGACGCATGGCTGGGCGACCGCGACGACCTCACCGTCGTCGGCGATGCCAACCAGACGATCTACTCGTTCACCGGCGCGACACCGCAGTATCTGCTCGACTTCTCGCGGCGCTTTCCCGACGCCGCGGTGGTTCGGCTGGAGCGCGACTACCGCTCTACTCCGCAGGTGGTGTCGCTGGCCAACCGCGTCATCGCCGCGGCCCGCGGCCGGATGGCCGGCAGCAAGCTGCACCTGGTCGGCCAGCGTGACCCCGGCCCGGTGCCCACGTTCGCCGAACACCGTGACGAGGTCGCTGAGGCCGCCGCCGTCGCGAAGAGCGTCAAGCGACTCATCGGGGCGGGTACCGAAGCCGCCGAGATTGCGGTGCTGTACCGCATCAACGCGCAGTCCGAGGTCTACGAGGAGGCGTTGACGGAGGCGGGCATCCCGTTCCAAGTGCGCGGCGGCGAGGGGTTCTTCAGCCGCCAGGAGATCCGCCAATCGCTGGTGGCGCTGCAGCGCGCCGCCGACCGCGATGTCGACGGACCACTGCCGGAGATCGTCCGCGCCGTGCTTGAGCCGCTGGGCCTGACCGCCGAACCGCCGGCCGGCACCAAGGCTCGCGAGCGGTGGGAGGCCCTGACCGCGCTCGCCGAACTCGTCGACGAGGAGGTCGCGCAGCGCCCGTCGCTGGACCTGCGCGCTCTGCTCGTCGAGCTTCGGCAGCGCGCCGACGCACGGCACCCGCCCGTCGTCCAAGGCGTTACGCTCGCGTCGCTGCATGCCGCCAAGGGTCTGGAGTGGGACGCGGTGTTCCTCGTCGGTCTCGCCGACGGCACGCTGCCGATCTCCCATGCATTGGCGCACGGGCCAGACAGTGAGCCGGTCGAAGAGGAGCGTCGGCTGCTCTATGTCGGAATCACAAGGGCGCGAATGCATTTGGCGCTGAGCTGGGCGCTGGCCAGAGCTCCTGGTGGGCGACAGAGCCGTAAGCCGTCGCGGTTCCTCAACGGTGTCGCACCGCAGGTGTCGGCGGACAGCAGCCCCAGCAAGCCGCGTCGGCCCAAGGGCGCTGCGCCGCGCTGCCGCGTGTGCAACGCCGCCCTGACGGCCCCTGCGGCGATCGTGCTGCGTCGCTGCGAGGCGTGCCCGTCCGATATAGACGAGAACCTGCTCGCGGAGCTCAAAGACTGGCGGCTGCGCACCAGCAAAGAGTTGAGCGTGCCTGCATACGTGGTGTTCACCGACAACACGTTGATCGCGATCGCCGAGACGTTGCCTGGCGACGACGCCGCGCTGGTGGCGATTCCCGGCATCGGTGCGCGCAAGCTGGAGCAGTACGGCGCCGACGTTCTCGCACTGGTGAAAGGCCGCAGCGGCCCCGCCGGCGACAGCGGACACCGCCAATCCTCGTAAAAATCGTGCCAAAGCCGCAGGTCAGAAAATCAGTTGTCAGTTTTCCCTGTTACGCTTAGCCTCAAGATCGCACACACCAGCCGTGTGATTTGTCGTGTGAAAGGAGGGTCCCGAGAACATGTCGAGCATCAATGCTTTTGACGCCGTAGGCATCGCCGGCGGTTCGTGGACCCTCCGTGTCCCCGCTGCCGCTGAGCATCCCGCCATGGCGTACGTCGCCGCGGGTGCCGCAGCTGCTATTTCCCCGCAGCGCAAGCGCCGCACCGCCACCGCGACTGAAGAGTCCGTGAATCGGGGCACCATCTAGGTAAGCCACGATTTCGCCCAAAGGCCACGGACCCGCAGTCACCGGATCCGTGGCCAAAGTTTTTTGGGAGTCAGTCGGACACCGAAAGACCTGGTCAGGATCCATCGAAAAGACCGATGAGATACGAAACCGACGACCAGGAAGCTGGAGGACTGGACATGTCACTCGGGACATGCCGACAACGGACAAAGCTGGCGGTGCCCTGTCACCTGAACGACCCCGACCTGTGGTTCGCCGAGAGCCCGGTCGAATTGGAACGCGCCAAGTCGCTGTGTGGCGCATGCCCGATCCGGCGCGAGTGCCTGGCGGCCGCGCTCGAGCGCGCGGAACCGTGGGGCGTCTGGGGTGGCGAGATCTTCGATCGCGGCCTCATCATCGAGCGCAAGCGCCCAAGGGGTCGGCCACGCAAGAACACCGAGGACAGCCCGGCAGCGGCGTGAGCTCTGCCGGGTTGCCCCGGCCCGATCGCGGTATCACGCCGCTTCGTCGGCGAAGCCCGGGATCAGCTCTGTCGCAAGGCGTTTGGCTGGAACATGCGCGTCGAGCTGACACGCGATCGCGACGTTGGACGCGATCACCCGCATCGGGATCGCCAGCTTGGACGGAATGTCCATCTGTCGCGCGGCCTTGAGCTGGCCCGCGGCGCGGTCGGGTGAAAGGTTCCCTACAGTGTTGCGCTGCAGCCATTTGCGCGTGTAGTGGAAGACCTCAACCTCGAGTGGCTCCACGTACTGCTTCATCATCTCGTCCATCTCGCGTTTGGACACATGCTCGCCCTTCTGGACGAAACCGATCGCCTGCATGGCCGCCAGCAGGTTGTCGTACTCATCGTTGAGCGCGTAACGCGTGGCCATACCGATTTCGGGGGGTATACCGCCCGGCATCGGCGCAACCGCACCGAAGTCGATGACACCCATTTTTCCGTCGGGCAACAGCATGAAATTTCCCGGATGCGTGTCGCCGTGCATCATCTCGAGACGCTTCGGCGCGTCGTAGGTCAGCTCGAACAATCGGGTGGCCATCAAGTCGCGCTGTTCCTGCGTGCCCTCGCGAATGATCACCGACATCGGGACACCTTCGATCCATTCCTGGATCACCACCTTTGGTGCGCTGGCCACGATGTGCGGGACCACGAAGTGAGGGTGCCCGTCATACGCTTTCGCGAACGCGCGTTGGTTGTCCGCCTCCAGCCGGTAGTCGAGTTCCATCTCCGTGCGTTCGATCAGCTCATCGACAACGCCTTGGATATCGGCCCCAGGGGCGAGCTGCTTGAATACGCTGACCAACCGCTGAATGGTCTTGAGATCGGCGCGCAGAGCCTCATCGGCTCCCGGGTACTGGATCTTGACCGCGACCTCGCGGCCGTCGGCCCACACTGCCTTGTGCACCTGACCGATGCTGGCCGACGCGACGGCCTTGTCGTCGAAAGAGGTCAACCGATCGCGCCACTTGGTGCCCAGTTGTCCGTCGAGGACGCGGTGGACCTTGGCGGCGGGTAGCGGCGGGGCCTCTCGCTGCAGTTTGGTCAGCGCTTCGCGGTACGGCTTGCCGTATCGCTCGGGGATGGCGGCCTCCATGACCGACAACGCCTGGCCGACCTTCATGGCGCCGCCCTTGAGCTCGCCCAGAACGGTGAACAGCTGCTGGGCGGCCTTGTCCATCAGCTCCGCGTTGACCTCGTCCTTGTCTTTGCCGGTCAGGCGTTTGCCGAAGCCCAGCGCGGCACGGCCGGCCATGCCGGCACCCAGTCCCGCCAGCTTGGCATTGCGCGCAGCTCGCCCCCGCTTGATCTCGCTCACCAGTCCATCATCCCTGACGATGCTGAGCGCACCGCAACGACTTGCCTACGAGCGTTGTCAGCAGCCGCAGCGCGGATGCTTCGGCCAATGGCGCGCGGCGATGGTGCCGACGTTCACGTCGAACTCCAAGGTGGTGTTCAACGTCGAGGGCGGCTCCGCGGTGTCGGCCATGTCAAGGCCGCCGTGCACCGCGCGCACGACACACTCGACCTGGTTGAGCGCCAGCGCCGCGGTCGCCAGCACCGTCGCCCGGTCGGCGCTGCCGACGGTGTCGCGTAGCTGTGCAGCGACCGCCGGCCAGGCCGAATCCCGGTCGCTGCGATGCAGATCCGCGCATTCCAGGCAGGACGTCACCCCGGGTAGCACCAACGGTCCGACGAGGCCGACACCGTCGCGCACTCGCACCGGAAGATAGGGCACCCCGTCGGCGTGCAGGTCACGCACCACCCGCGGGTCTGACACCAGGAAGTCGGCCAACACCGCCAAGTCGGCGGGCGCACCGGCATGGGTGCGGCTGCTCTGCGTGATGAGGGCACCCGAGCACCGCAGTGCCGAGGCGAGCAGGTCCGACAGCGGACCTCGGCCGTGGATTCGGATGGACGCGGCCCGGGTGCGCCGTCGGGAAGTGCTCGTCACGACCGCGGCGTCGACCAGAGACGAGACCAGCTCCGCCACGGCGTGCGTCCCGATCCCATTGGCGTGTTCGTCGAGCTGTGCCAGGGTCGCGCCGGACTGCAGGCGGCGGAGCAGATCAGCCAGCGTGCGCGCGGTCATTCCCGTCGGTGGACGGACCAGGACCGCCCGCCGTGGATCCCAGCCCACCTGCACGACGCCGTCGGGCCGCAACAGCACCGGTCTCGCGGGGTCGAGGACGTATCCCGCCATGCGAGGAGTGTGGCACGTCGGCGGCCAACCGCCGCCGAGTTATCCACAGGCGCCGAATCAGCGCTCGGAATCGTCTGTGTCCGTGTCCTTTTCGGTGGACTTCTCGAGGTCGGCCAAGGCTTGGTCGATGCCGCTGGTGTCACCGCCGATCATGCGGTCGATGAAGCCGGCCGGCTCGTCGAGGTCCTCCGCGCTGGGCAGGAGGTCGGGGTGTTGCCACACCGCGTCGCGGGCGTCGGAGCCGACGGCTTCGGTGAGCCGCTCCCACAGCGCCGCGGCCTCGCGCATCTTGCGCGGCCGCAGTTCCAGGCCGACAAGGGTGGCGAAGGTCTGTTCGGCGGGGCCGCCGGTGGCGCGTCGTCTACGCAATGTCTCCGACAGCGCCGACGTGCCGGGGATCCGGTCGCCCAACGCATCGGTGACGACGGTCTGCACCCATCCCTCGATCAGCGCGAGCAGCGTCTCCAGTCGCTCGAGCGCGGCGGTCTGCTCGGGTGTCGCCTTGGGCTCGAAGATTCCCTGGTTCAGCAGTTGTTCCATCTGCGACGGATCGGTCAGCGCCGCGGGGTTGAAGCCCTGCGCAAGTTCCTCCAGGCCACTCATGTCGATCTTCATGCCCTTGGCGAACGCCTCGACTGCGTTGAGCAGCTGGCTCGCCAGCCACGGCACGTGACTGAACAGGCGATGGTGCGCGGCCTCGCGCGCCGCGAGGAAGGTCAGGATCTCGCTGCGCGGCTGCTCCAGCCCCTCGGCGAGTGATTCGACAGCGGCAGGCATCAGCGCCGCAATACCCTTGGGGCCCAACGGCAATCCGATGTCGGTGGAGGTGAGCACCTCCTTCGACAGCGTGCCCAGCGCCTGACCCAGCTGCGAGCCGAACGCCATGCCGCCCATCTGGGTCATCATCGACAGCAGCGGGCCCGCCATCGATTTGGCCTCTTCGGGCAGCGACGACGCCCACACCGTGGAGATCTGTTCGGCCACCGGGTCGCACAGGCGTTTCCACGTGTCGAGCGTGTTGTCGACCCATTCGGTCGGCGTCCATGCCACCGCTTTCGTGGTGCCGGCGGGCAGTGCCGTGACGCCGTCGAGCCAGGTCTCGGCGAGATGGACGGCGTCGGAGATGGCCGCGCTGGTCTTCTCGGCGACCGGGGCGACGAAACCGATCGAGCTCGACGCGAGCTGTCGTGCCAGGTCGTAATTGACCGGGCCGGCTTTGGCGCCGCCGGCCGTGACGTTGCCGGCACCGCTGAACATCTCGCCGAGACGGCTGAAGATCTGACCCAACTGGGACATGTCGAACTCGGACCCGCCGGTGAAGCCCATGCCGAACGGGTCGCCAGGGGTGGGGTCGCCGGCTCCCCCCGAGCCTGAGCCGGAACCCGAGTCCGGATCCTTCTTACGTTTGTCTCGCTCGGGGTCGTCCCCGTGGGAGAAGCCGAAAGGCAGGTCAGCCATGCCCTCAACGGTACTCACAGGCGCCGCGCCATGTGAGAAGGCAGGTCACGCCGAGAGCGAAGTCTCTCGGTTTTGGAGCCAACCTTTACATTGGGCGGCGTGAACAGGCGCATTTTGACGTTGCTCGTCGCGCTGGTCCCGATTGTCGCGTTCGGAATTGTGCTGTCGATGGTGACGGTGCCGTTCGTGTCGCTGGGGCCGGGACCGACGTTCGACACACTCGGTGAGGTCGAGGGCAAGGAGGTCGTCGACATCGAGGGCACCGAGGTCCACCCGACGTCGGGACACCTGAACATGACCACGGTGTCTCAGCGCGACCAGTTGACTCTCGGTCAGGCGCTCGCGCTGTGGATGTCGGGCCGAGAACAACTGGTGCCGCGCGACCTGGTGTACCCGCCGGACAAGTCGAAGGACGAGGTCGACGAAGCCAACAACACCGACTTCCGTCAGTCCGAGGACAGCGCCGAATACGCCGCACTGCTCTACCTGAAGTACCCGATGGCTGTGACGGTCGAATCGGTCACCGAGGACGGTCCGTCGGCGGGCAAGCTGGAGGACGGCGATGCGATCGACTATGTCAACGGAAAGCCGGTGGCCGACCTCGACGCCTTCCAGGCGCTGATCAAGGACACCAAGCCGGGCGAGCAGGTGGTCTTGGATTACCGCCGCAAGAACGGTGACCTCGGCGCGGCGACCATCACGTTGGGTAAACACCCGGACAAAGACCAGGGTTACCTCGGGATCGGGGTGCTCGATGCGCCGTGGGCGCCGTTCACCGTCGAATTCAACCTGGCCAACATCGGCGGGCCGTCCGCGGGTTTGATGTTCAGCCTCGCGGTCGTCGACAAACTCACCACTGGTGACCTCAACGACGGCAAGTTCGTCGCGGGTACCGGAACCATCACCGGCGATGGCAAGGTGGGCGCGATCGGCGGCATCACGCACAAGATGCTGGCCGCCAGGGAGGCGGGCGCCACCATTTTCCTGGTCCCCGCCGAAAACTGCGAGGAAGCCAAGACGGCCCAACAGGATGGACTGGAACTGGTCAAGGTCGAGAACCTCGATCAGGCCGTCGCCGCGCTCAAGACGCTCTCAGCCGGTGGCGAACGCCCCGCATGCTGAGCGAACGCCACACCGCGCATGCGTAGAGTTGGGGCACGTCGGCAAAGACGTGTGGGAACGGTTAGAAACTGGAGTTGACGAGTGGGTATGCGGCCAGCGGCAAGAATGCCGAAGCTGACACGACGTAGCCGGGTCCTCATCGCGATTGCCGCGGTAGTTGTCCTGATCCTGTTGTTCGGGACGCGCCTGATCGATACATACGTCGAGTGGCTGTGGTTCGGCGAGCTCGGATACCGCTCGGTGTTCACGACTCAACTGTTCACCCGCCTTGTGGTGTTTCTGATCGCGTCGGTGCTGATCGGCGCGATCGTGTTCGCGGGGCTGGCGCTGGCGTATCGCACCCGGCCGGTGTTCGTCCCGACCACCGGCCCCAACGACCCGGTTGCGCGTTACCGCACCGCCGTGATGTCGCGGCTGCGGCTCGTCGGCATCGGCGTTCCGGCGTTCATCGGCGTCCTCGCGGGCATTGTGGCGCAGAGCTATTGGACCCGCATCCAGCTTTTCCTGCACGGCGGCAGCTTCGGGATCACCGACCCGCAATTCGGTATGGACCTCGGCTTCTACGCTTTCGATCTGCCGTTCTACCGGCTGGTCTTGAGTTTCCTGTTCGTCGCGACGTTCCTCGCGTTCATCGCAAACCTGGTGAGCCACTATCTCTTCGGCGGTATCCGGTTGTCCGGTCGCAGCGGAGCGCTCACCCGCGCGGCGCGCATTCAGCTGATCACGTTGGTCGGCGTTTTGATGCTGCTCAAGGCCGCCGCGTACTGGCTGGACCGCTATGAACTGTTGAGCCATACCCGCAGCGGCAAGCCATTCACCGGCGCGGGCTACACCGACATCAACGCGGTGCTGCCGGCGAAGCTCATCCTGATGGCCATCGCGGTCATCTGCGCGGCAGCCGTCTTCTCGGCGATTGTGTTGCGTGACTTGCGGATCCCTGCCATCGGCGTGGTCCTGCTGCTGTTGTCGTCGCTGGTGATCGGCGCCGGGTGGCCGTTGGTGGTCGAACAATTCAGCGTCAAACCGAACGCGGCGCAGAAGGAAAGTGAATACATCAGTCGAAGTATCGCCGCGACCAGACAGGCTTACGGGCTGACCGACGAGACGGTCACGTATCGCGATTACAGCGGAGATGCGCAGACGACGGCTCAGCAGGTGGCCAATGACCGTGCGACGACGTCGAACATCCGGCTGCTCGATCCGACGATCGTCAGCCCGGCGTTCACGCAGTTCCAGCAGGGCAAGAACTTCTATTACTTCCCGGACCATCTGGCGATGGACCGCTACACGGGCCGGGACGGAAACCTGCGTGACTTTGTCGTTGCCGCCCGCGAACTCAACCCTGACCGGCTGATCGACAACCAGCGCGACTGGATCAACCGGCACACCGTCTACACGCACGGCAACGGCTTCATCGCCTCGCCGGCCAACACCGTTCGCGGAGTCGCCAACGACCCCAACCAGAACGGTGGGTACCCCGAGTTCCTCGCGAGTGTCGTCGGCGCGAACGGCAGCGTCGTCTCGCCCGGACCCGCGCCGCTGGATCAGCCGCGAATCTATTTCGGTCCGGTGATCGCCAACACGGCCGCCGATTACGCGATCGTCGGGTTGAACGGCGGTCCCCGTGAATACGACTACGAGACGAACACCGAGACCAAGAACTACACCTACACCGGCACGGGCGGTGTGCGGATCGGCAACTGGCTGGCGCGCAGCGTGTTTGCGGCCAAGTACACCCAAGGCGCGTTCCTGCTCAACCGTGACATCGGTGAGAACAGCAAGATCCTGTTCAACCGCGATCCGGCCAAGCGGGTCGAGGCCGCGGCACCGTGGCTGACCACCGACACGACCGTGTACCCCGCCATTGTGAACAAGAAGATGGTGTGGATCGTGGACGGCTACACCACGCTCGACAACTACCCATACTCGCAGTTGACGACCCTTTCGAGCGCCACGGCGGACTCCAGCGAGGTGGCCGTCAACCGCCTGCAGGTGGACAAGCAGGTGTCCTACATCCGTAACTCGGTGAAGGCGACGGTCGACGCGTACGACGGCACGGTGACGCTGTATGCGCAGGACGAGTCCGATCCGGTGCTGCAGGCCTGGATGAAGGTGTTCCCGGGCACCGTCAAGCCCAAGAGCGACATCAGCCCCGAACTGCAACAGCACCTGCGTTACCCCGAGGATCTGTTCAAGGTTCAGCGTGCGTTGTTGGCCAAGTACCACGTCGACGATCCCGTGACGTTCTTCTCGACGTCGGATTTCTGGGACGTTCCGCTGGATCCGAACCCCACGGCGAGCAGCTATCAACCGCCGTACTACATCGTCGCCAAAAACCTTGCAAGCAACAACAATTCGGCGTCCTTCCAGCTGACCAGCGCGATGAACAGGTTCCGCCGAGACTTCCTGGCGGCCTACATCAGTGCCAGTTCGGACCCCGATACATACGGCAAGCTCACCGTGCTGACCATCCCCGGCCAGGTGAACGGACCGAAGCTGGCATTCAACGCGATCAGCACCGACACCGCGGTGAGCCAGGATCTCGGTGTCATCGGACGTGACAACCAGAACCGCATCCGGTGGGGCAATCTCCTCACGTTGCCCGTGGCTCAGGGTGGTCTGCTCTATGTCGCACCCGTTTACGCATCTCCAGGCGCCAGCGATGCCGCGTCGTCGTACCCCCGCTTGATCCGGGTGGCGATGATGTACAACGACAAGGTCGGTTACGGCCCCACGGTGCGCGACGCGCTGACAGAGCTGTTCGGGCCGGGTGCCGACGCGACCGCCACCGGCCCCGCGCCCACGGGCCCGGTGAACGGGCAGGCACCGGCTGCGACCCCGGCTCCCGACGGGCAGCCGCCGGCCGCGCAGCCGCCGGGCGATCAGCGCCCGCCTGAGGCGCAGGTTCCCGCAGCGGCCCTGCCGCCGGGTGGTCCCGTTCAGTTGTCGGCGGCCAAAGCCGCAGCGCTGCAAGATATCAACGCCGCGCTGGAGGCCCTGCAGGGCGCCCAGAGCGGTGGCGACTTCGCGGAGTACGGCGAGGCCCTGCAACGCCTCGACGACGCGGTGAAGAAGTACCAGTCAACTCGCTGAGCACTCGATTTGGAGGTGCACCGGCGCCTTGGGTAACCTTGCGTTCACCCGTCGCGGGGTGGAGCAGCTCGGTAGCTCGCTGGGCTCATAACCCAGAGGTCGCAGGTTCGAATCCTGTCCCCGCTACTATTGTGATGTCGCAAGACATCGGAATAGCCGCGGACCTAGGTTAGGTCCGCGGTTTTTTCCGTTTGGGGCCTTTGGGGGCGCCGGTGGGTTGGTAGTCCCTGGTGGGGTCGAGGGTGAAGTCGCGTAGGACTTCTCCGGTGGCGGCGTTGATGACGGTGATGTGGTGGTCTTGGGCCAGCACGAGGACGCGGGTTCGGTAGTGGTGGCGGCCGATGCCGATGTGGTGCAGGCGTCCGTTGACGCGCAGGGTGACCGATCCTGCTTGGTCGACGCGGTCGGTGCGTACGCGGTTGTGGGTGTCGATTCGTGTTGCTGGGTTGGCTTTGGGTCGGCTGGTGTAGATGACTGCTGGGGTGGCGCGGTGCGGTAGGGAGCGATGCGGGCGGCGGTGGTTGTACTCGTCGATGAACAGCTCGAGTTGGTGTTGTAGTTCGGCGATGGTCGCGGCGCGGGGTTGTCCGGTGAGCCATCGTTTGAGGGTTTGGTGGAAGCGTTCGACTTTCCCGCAGGTGGTCGGGTGGTTGGGGGTGGAGTTGATTTGGTGCACGCCTAGGCGGTGTAGTTCGGCTTCGAATGTGTTGCGTCCGCCTTTGCCGCCGGCGAATCGGGTGGTGAAGACCATGCCGTTGTCGGTCAGTGTGGAGTAGGGGATGCCGTGTTGGGCAACAGTTTTGCTGAATTCGGTGGCGACGATGTTGGCGGTGACGCGGCGGTGGGCGGTGACCGACTGTGCTAGGCGTGAGCAGTCGTCGAGCCAGCACAGGATCTCGATGTGGGTTCCGTGTGCCAGGCGCCAGTGGGTGAAGTCGGCTTGCCAGCGTTGGTTGGGTTGGGCGGCTGCGAAACGCAAGTAGGACGATTTGGGTCGTTTGGTCGGTGTGGGTTCGACCAGGCCGGCGCGGTGCAGGTGGCGGCTGATCGAGGCCGGCGAGATGTGTAGTTGGTGGTGGTGCTGCAGATGCCAGGCGATGGTGTGGGGTCCGGCGTCGAGTCCTTTGCCGACCAGGGTGTGGCGTAGCTCGATGATCAGATCGATGGTGGTCTGCGCCAGCCGTTTCGGGCTGGTGTGGGGGCGTCGCGAGCGCGGTTCGAACGCGGCGTCGCCTTCGAGGGTGTAGCGCTTGATCAGTCGGGAGATCCAGCTTTGGGAGACGCCGTAATCGCGGGCGAACTGCGATTGTGAGCGGCCCTCGACGAGCACTGCAGTGATGACCAAACGCGCCTTCGACACCAGCTGAAACTGGCCGATTCACCTATTCCGATGTCTTGAGACACCCCATTCCGATGTCCTGAAACACCACACTGTCCCCGCTACTAAATGAAACGGCCCCCGGAGATAACTCCTGGGGGCCGTTTTCATGCCATCTCCAGGGCGTCAGTAACTCAGCGTTGGTGACGACGAACCTCTCGATCACCGCTGGGCCGAGCAGTGCGAGGTTCTCGCTCGAACTACGCGCTCGGGTCTTGGCCCCCTCGTCGTGCGGGTTATCGCTTCCGTACACCAGCACGTCCTGGGGGTCAGGCGCCTCGATAGTGCCGATCGGCAACGTGGGGTCTGTCGACGACACGCGGGGCTGCCGTTGCCGCGCCCGTAGTCGACCCAGGCCGGCGAGTCGAGGATGCCGTAGTTGCCACCGGGGTGGAACAGCACCGGCAGGGCGTGGGCGAACCACGGCGTCCCAGACAGATCCACGTCGGGGTGCCCTGGCGAGATACCGCACACCAGTCGTTGCAGCCGATCAGCAGCGTTAGGGCGCCAGCTATAACACCCCATCGGACAAGCGGCGTAATCACGCCGAGAGTTACTCTGCGGTGAGGTAACCCGGCAATTCGCGCACATGAGAATCCTGGGCCTTGGCCATGAATTCCACCGCCTCGCAAGCCAATTCATTGACAGAGAGGACGGTGGCCCCGGTGGCGTCCCCCGCGGGGAAAACCGTCGTCCACCGATCGGATGACAGGCAGACACGGCGCATCCACCGCTCGGCGCGGGACGGCCCGCTGAGGTCGCGCTCGCGAGGGTGCCGATACTCGTAGTACCGTCCCAGCGTGGTGAACCTCGCCTACGACGACCGCGGCAGCGGGGAGGCAGTGCTCTTCATTTCCGGCCATGGGGGTGTGGGGCGCACGTGGCAGGTCCATCAAGTCCCAGCTTTCCTTGCGGCTGGTTACCGCGTCGTCACGTTTGACAACAGGGGAGTGGGCGCGACAGCGAATGCCGAGCGGTTGACGACAGCAACAGCAGTGGCTGACACCGTCGAGTTGATCGAGAGGCTCGACCTCGGCCGAGTGCGGCTCGTCGGCGTCTCGATGGGCTCGTATATCGCCCAGGAACTGATGCTTGGCCGGCCTGACCTGGTGAGCCAGGCCGCCCTGATGGCCACCCGGGGCCGACATGACCGCGCGCGCGAGTTCTTCTTCACCGCCGAAAGGGAGTTCGCTGACGCAGGCATCCAGCTGCCGCCCAGCTACGAAGCGAAACTTCGTTTGCTTGACGGGTTTTCACCAAAAACGTTGAATGATGACAGGGTCGTCCAGGACTGGATCGACACGTTCACGATGTGGCCCACTACATCGACTTCCGGAGTTCGCGCACAGTTTGCCGTCGCGCCGGAGAACAACCGACTGCCCGCCTACCGGGCGATCACTGCACCCGTGTTGGTGATCGGATTCGCCGATGACCTTGTCATGCCCCCTCACCTCGGCGCCGAGGTGGCAGACGCTGTCCCAAACGGACGGTATTTGGAGATTGCCGACACCGGCCATCTGGGATTTCTCGAACGACCAGAAGCGGTGAACTCCGCAATCCTTGAATTTTTCGCCCACGGCACCTAGAAGGCACGGTACGAGTTTGTTCGGGCAGCGCGTCTGCGCTGCCACGAGGCTGGTCATCGACGCGCGATCTCAGCTATACCGCCGGGCCCCTTCTGCGGTTCCGGCTACGCCCGTGACCCGCCTGTGAGGTGCGCTGTGTGGTCGTCCTGCGAGCACGCTCCGGCTCAGCAAACCGACCGTTGTTGTCGGTGACTCCGGCAGTCGCGGGACGCCGCGGTTGCTCCGATCGACAGGGCTTAGCAGTTCTATAGCAAATATTACGAATTTGTGTCGGCGTCGTCACGTAACGCAACTTAGTACTGCGCTGACAACTGCCACCGCAAACAGGCGTCTATCTTGTTGCGGGACGGTGAATCTACACCACGGCATACCTGACGCTGGACCTTTCGACGTAATTTGCGGGGGGTGCGGAATGTTCGTACCGTGCTTCTGTACAAGCAGTATGCATCGATCTCATCTCACGTTGGGAACAAGCCGAGATGGGAAGCTAATGGCATGCTTTACTCAAGGCGCAGTTAGCGCTGGCCGACGCCCAGCTACGTTCTAGGCCACCCGTACTGTGGCGGGTGACCTCCGACGTGAGGGGATGTTCGGGCGGATAACGCGTCGCCGGGCACGGAGATGAGGGAGGAGTTCGACAATTTTCCGGGTTTTGAAGCGACTGTGGATTCCGCTCCTGGTGCTGGCGGTGCTCGGCGCTGGGGGCTTCACCGTCTCGCGGCTGCACGGCATCTTCGGCTCCGAGAACCGCCCCTCGTATGCCGACACGAAGGTCGACGACACCAAACCCTTCAATCCCAAACAGCTGACATACGAGGTGTTTGGGCCTGCGGGTACGGTGGCTAACATCAGCTACTTCGACGAGAACGCTGAACCCACGTTTGTTGAGGGAGCGAGTTTGCCCTGGTCGGTGAAGTTCGACATCACCGAGACTGGGGGCGCCGGCAGCCTTCTGGCGCAGGGCGATAGCGACAGCATTGGCTGCCGCATCCTCATCGACGACGAGGTCAAAGCCGAGAAGGTCGCAAACCAGGTGAACGCCTTCACATCGTGTCTCCTGAAGGCCGCATGATCACCAAGAGCGAAGAACGCACCGAACGCCCGCTGATCGCGCGGACGATCCATCGATTTGGTGTGCTCATCATTCTGGCGTGGGTGGCCATCACCGTCGTCCTGACGCTTGCCGTTCCGCCTTTGGAGCAGGTCGAGAGAGAACATGCAGTGGCGCTGAGTTTGGAAGATGCGCCATCGTTCAAGGCGTCACAGCGAATAGCTCGAGCCTTCGACGAAACCTCCTCGGGTGCGCTGGCCGTGATCGTCCTGGAGGGCGATCAGACCCTTGGCGACGATGCCCACAGGTACTACGACGAAATCATTCGTCAGCTACGCGACCAAACCGGTCATGTGCAGCACATTCAGGATTTCTGGGGAGATCCGCTTACGGCTGACGCTGCGCAAAGCGCTGACGGCAAAGCCGCGTTTGTCCAGGTCAATCTGATCGGTCAACCGGGCCAAGCCGAGGGCAACAAGTCGGTCGAAGTCGTTCAAGACATCTTGGCGCGCACTCCCGCACCTCCCGGAGTCAAGGCTTACGTCACTGGACCCGCGGCGATCGTCGCCGACATGGGTGAGAGTGGCAACAGAACGGTCATCCTGATCACGGCGGTCAGTCTCACGGTGATTCTGGTGATGCTGTTACTGGTCTTTCGTTCGATCACCACCACAATCGTCATATTGCTGACCGTCGGGATCGAACTACAGGTCGCACGGGGAATCATCGCGTTTCTCGGAATGCACGGGGTCGTCGGGCTGACGACCTTCGTGGTCAATCTCCTGGTGTCCATCGGGATCGCGGCGGGAACTGATTACGGGATATTCTTCTTTGGACGCTACAAAGAGGCACGTGAAACCGGCGAGGACCGCGAGGCGGCGTTCTATACCACCTACCGCGGGGTGGCTAAGGTGGTTCTGGCGTCTGGTGTCACCATCGCCGGCGCAATTTTCTGCCTGAGCTTCACACGGCTGCCTTTCTTCCAACCCCTGGGCGTACCCGGCGCGCTAGGGATCGTCGTCGCGGTCGCGGTGGCCCTTACGTTGGTTCCGGCCATTCTGGCTGCCGGCAGCCGTTTCGGGTTATTTGAGCCCAAGCGGCAAATTCACACTCGTAGGTGGCGGCGGATCGGTACAGCGATCGTTCGCTGGCCCGCGCCTATCTTCATCGCCACAGCGGCCCTGTCCCTCGTCGGATTGTTGACGCTGCCTGGATACATGCCCAGCTACAACGACGTGAAGTCCTTGCCCCAAGATATCCCCGCCAATCAGGGTTATGCGGCCGCAGCACGACATTTTCCAGAATCGCGAATGACGGCGCCTGACCTGCTGATGATCGAATCCGATCATGATATGCGGAATGCTAGTGACCTGCTGATATTGAACAAAGTCGCCAAGGCCGTCTTTGCCGTTCCAGGCGTTGCCAACGTGCAGTCGATTACTCGTCCACAGGGAACCCAGATCGCGCACACCACGATTCCATACATGATGAGTTCGTCAAACGCCGGCCAACTCTTGGGCTTGCCGTTCCAAAAGGAACGCATGGCAGACATGCTCAAGCAAGCCGACGAGATGTCCAAGACGATCAGCATCATGCAGCGTATGTACGGTCTGATGCAGCAGGTAGTCAGCACGACCACCCGAATGGTCGAAACCACGCATGAATTGCAGGACGTTACAAATGAATTGAGAGATAACCTTGCGGACTTCCAGGACTTCTTTCGACCGATCTTCAATTATCTTTACTGGGAGCCGCACTGCTACAACATTCCCCTCTGCTGGGCAATCAGATCCATAGCTGACTCGTTGAACAGCGTTGACGAGATCACAGTGAAAATGGAAGCTCTCGTCGAGAATCTCGATCAATTGAATGCGCTTCTGCCCCAAATACTGGTGTCCTTCCCCCAGATGATCGCGACGATGGAAAGCACCCGCACAATGATGCTGACCATGCACAGCACCATGTCCGGCACCATCAGCGCGATGGAGGAATCAAGCGATAATGCGACCGCGATGGGAAAGGCATTCGATGCCGCCAAGAACGACGACTCCTTCTATCTGCCCCCTGAAGTATTCGAGAATGAGGACTTTAAACGCGTTCTGAAGATCTTTCTATCTCCGGACGGAAAAGCGGCGCGCATGCTGATTGCGCAGAGGGGCGATCCAATGACGCCGGAGGGTGTCTCGAAGGTCGAACCGATCAGGAGTGCCGCCGAAGAAGCGCTCAAGGGCACTCCGCTCGAAGACAGCCGAATTTACCTCGCGGGCAGCGCGGCGGGTGTGAAAGACATCGTGGACGGCTCAAAATATGATCTTTTGATTGCGGGAGTCTCTGCGCTCTGTCTGATTTTCATCATCATGTTGCTCATGACTCGAAGTTTTATCGCGGCCTTGGTGATCGTCGGTACGGTGGCACTTTCTCTGGGTGCGTCCTTCGGACTGTCGATTCTGGTCTGGCAGCATCTTCTCGGCATCCAGTTGCAGTGGATGGTGTTGGCAATGTCGGTGATGGTGCTGTTGGCGGTCGGGTCTGATTACAATCTTCTGCTGGTCTCGCGAATGAAAGAGGAAGTCTCCGCGGGTATAAACACCGGCATCATCCGCGCAATGGGCGGCACTGGCCGGATAGTCACCGCCGCCGGTCTGGTATTCGCGGCCACCATGGCGTCAATGCTGGTCAGTGACCTGCTTACGCTCGGTCAACTCGGCGCCACCATTGCGGTGGGTCTGCTGTTCGACACCTTGATCGTCCGCGCCTTCATGACACCCTCGATCGCGGCGCTACTGGGACGCTGGTTCTGGTGGCCCCAACATGTACGGCCCCGCCCCGCCAGCGCACTGCTACGGTCGGTAGGACCGCGTCCCCTAGTGCGCTCCCTGCTGATGCGGGACTAGCGAAGCCGCATGAGCACTGAACACCGTCGGCCTCCATTTGTGGCGCGGACCATACGCAGGTTTGCGCCCGTCATCATCCTCGGTTGGCTGGTCTTGATTTTGATTTCGACGCTGGCGTCGGTCAGCGGGAACTGGGCGGCGGCAATCCCATCGTTGGAGCGGGTCGCGGAGGAGCATTCCGTTTCACTGATGCCCAAGGACGCCCCGTCGGTACAGGCCCTGACACGTATCGGCCATGTATTCGAGGAATCCGAGTCGGACAATTCCGCGATGATCGTGCTGGAGGGCGAGCAGCCACTCGGTGAAGATGCGCGGCAGTATTACGCCGGGTTGGTTCGCGACTTGAGAAACGATCCAAAACACGTCACGCATGTACAGGATCTCTGGGGGGACCGCCTCACGTCATCAAGCGTGCAAAGTCCCGACGGCAACGCCACGTATGTCCAATTGAATCTCGCGGGCGACCAAGGAACGGCTTTGGCCGACGAATCAGTGGATGCAGTGCGAGGGATCGTAGATCGGTCGCAGCCGCCGCCCGGTGTCGCAGCCTATGTGACCGGGCCAGGACCTCTCGCTTCAGACATGCAGCAGAGTGGCAACAATTCCATTCTCAAGATCACGGCCGTAACCGTCGTGATCATCTTCGTCGTCCTCCTCCTGGTGTATCGGTCAATCGTCACCGTGATCGTGTTGTTGATCATGGTCGGGTTCGAATTGGCGGCAGCCCGTGGAATCGTCGCGTTCCTCGGTCATACCGACGTGTTGGTGCTGTCGACATTTGCCGTCAACATGCTGGTTTTCCTCAGCATCGCTGCCGGAACCGATTACGGAATCTTCTTCTTCGGTCGGTATCAAGAGGCGCGCCAGGCGGGCGAGGACCCGGAAAAGGCCTACTACAGCATGTATCGCGGAGTCGCGCCTGTCGTATTGGCGTCGGGTTTGACGATAGCCGGTGCGATCTTCTGCCTGAGCTTTACCCGGCTGCCGTACTTCCACAGTATGGCTATCCCGTGCGCCATTGGCATGCTCGTGTCCGTCGCGGTCGCGGTGACGCTGGTTCCGGCGGGTGTGGCCCTGGGCAGCCGATTTGGCCTGTTGGAGCCGAAGCGGAAGCTACGCGTTCACAGATGGCGCGGGATCGGCACGGCGATCGTCCGCTGGCCCGCCCCCATTCTGGCCGCCTCGCTCGCGCTCGCACTCCTGGGTCTAGCGACGCTACCGGGCTACAAGACGAGCTATAACGACCGGTTGTATATTCCCGACGACATTCCAGCCAATCAGGGTTATGCCGCCGCTGAGCGTCATTTCTCTCAGGCTCGATTGATGCCGGATGTATTGCTCCTCGAGTCTGATCACGACTTGCGTAATCCCTCGGATTTTCTAATCTTGAATCGATTAGCGAAGGCGGTCTTCGGTATCCCAGGAATTTCTCGGGTGCAGGGCATAACTCGGCCCGAGGGAACGCCGATCGGTCACACGTCGATTCCGTTTATGCTCAGCCTGCAAAGTGCCAGCCAGATGCAAACGATAAAGTTCCAAGAAGAGCGAATGGATGACCTGCTCCGCCAGGCCGAGGACATGGCGACGCTGGTCCGAATAATGCAAACCCAATACACGCTGATGCGGCAGATGAACAAGATCACTCACGAAATGGTGTTGCAAACCCATGGGCTTAAGGATGCTCTGGACGAGACCCGGGACAATGTAGCCAATTTCGATGATTTCTTCCGCCCCATCCGAAATTACTTATATTGGGAACCGCATTGTTTTAATATCCCGATCTGCCACGCTTTCCGATCAATATTCGACACGATCGACGGCGTTAACGTCATCAGCGAGAAGGTAGAGCTGATGCTCGAGAATCTCGATCAGCTGGATTTGATCATGCCGCAATTGACCGAGCAGTTTCCTCTGCTGATCGCGAGTATGCAGAGTATTCGGACGATGATACTCACGATGCACAGCACCATGTCGGGCATGATCAGCACGATGGGCGAATCGAACGAGAATGTCACGGCGATGGGGCAAGCCTTCGATGCCAGCCGCAACGACGATTCCTTTTTCCTACCGCCAGAGGTTTTCGAGAACGAAGACTTCAAGCGAGCGATGAATTCATTCCTGTCCCCAGACGGCAAATCCGCCCGCTTCATCATTTCGCATCGCGGTGATCCGGCATCGACCGAGGGAATTGCACGAATCAATCAGATAAAGGCGGCAGCCGAAGAGTCCCTGAAAGGGACACCTCTGGTAGACGCCAAGATATCTCTTGCCGGCGCTGCGTCCACCGCGAAGGATTGGCGCGACGGGTCCACGTGGGATCTCTGGATCGCCGGTGTGGCAGCGCTTTGCTTGATTTTTGCCATCATGCTCATCATCACCCGAAGTTTCGTTGCTTCCTTGGTGATTGTGGGAACGGTGGCACTGTCGTTGGGCGCATCGTTTGGGGTTTCAGTGCTGCTCTGGCAGTACATTCTGGGCATCAATTTGCACTGGATGGTGCTCGCGATGTCGGTGATCATCTTGTTGGCGGTGGGCTCTGATTACAACCTGCTGCTGGTATCCCGAATGAAGGAAGAAATCGGCGCCGGTATCAACACGGGAATTATTCGCGCAATGGGCGGCACCGGCAAAGTCGTCACGACGGCCGGGGTGGTATTTGCGCTGACAATGGCCTCGATGGTGGTCAGCGACTTGCAGATCATCGGTCAAATCGGTACCACTATCGCACTGGGCCTGTTGTTCGACACCTTGATCGTACGGTCATTCATGACTCCGTCCATCGCCGCGTTGCTCGGACGGTGGTTCTGGTGGCCGCAACGGGTGCGTCCCCGCCCCGCCAGCTTCCTGCTTGACCCGTTAGGGCCTCGCTGGGCCGCACGGCGGTATCTGCTGGGAGAGAAGCAGCACGGCGACGAGGACCCGGTCACTGCCCCGGTACCGAGACCGTTGGGCTAGCTGAGACAACGGCGCGGCGCGGCGTAACGTTGGCGGGACGCCGGCCGATACGGGTAATGCACGTCTCGCCAAGGTTCGATCCACGGGACGGTGGTAGCTCGGCCTTTGATGGGTAATCTCGGTTTGGCTACGCAATGGAAGATGAGTGAAGCACCTAGTAAGGGGAGGCTCCAACACATGATCAAACTGTCGATGACCACGCTGGCTGTCGCGGTCGGGGGTCTCGGATTGTCCTTGGCCGCCGGGGTGGGAGTGGCGTCCGCACAGCCTGATCTGGGTCCGGCCGTCAACACAACGTGCAGTTACCCGCAACTGGTTTCTGCGCTGAACGCGCAAAGCCCGGAAACCGGCGCGGCGTTCAATAAACAACCGGTGTTGAAGGCCGGCTTGCAGCAGTTCCTTGCCTCGGGCCCGGCGCAGCGTCAGGAGATGGCCACGCGGATTGCAGCTGCGCCGTGGGCTCAGCCGTACCTGGGTTCTATCCAGGCCGCGTTTGCCACCTGCCAGGGTTTCTGAGTGAACGGCGCGAACTCGTCTACGTTCGCGCCCTGATGTTTAGGCCGGGCTGAAAGCTCGGTTTCGGTATCTTCCGCTGGTGTGGGGCAGCCGAGCGGGCTACACGTATCGAGGTAGCTCGCCCGGCTCGCCACTCGGTTGTTTGTTGGCTGCGCCGTCGGGTTAGGCGTCCAGGCGGGCGAACTGATCGTGGCGGTACTGTTCGA